>JAFAWJ010000037.1 GCA_019242065.1 Chloroflexota bacterium | reverse complement strand
GAAGATGACGTCGTTGACGCCGACTTCGGGTCGATTCTCGAGAACGGGGTCCAGATGCACGGTGCCGCTGAACGTGTCGGCGCCTCGGCGACTGGCGCCTTCGGTGCGGCTATGACTGATTTTCAAAGAGCTGTATCTCCCTTGTTTGAGCTCGAGCCAATTCAGTGCGAGTGCGAGCCGGCTCCGGCGCCGTGGCTATGCCCGAAGTGGGACCAGCTGGGGCTCGGCGATGGAGCACTGGGACGGGAATTAGGATTGGGCGAGCCCGATTCGGTGGTCTTGCCGCGCACGAAGACGGTTGGCATGCGCAGGAGCCGTTCGCAGGGGCCCTGATCGACGGGACAATTGACCGGATCGCTGGCCTGACTGAAGCTGCGCGAGACCTCGAACTCGAGCGCGCACACGGTACACCGGTAGTCGTAGCGTGGCATCAGTCAGGCAGACTGTGGGGCAGCAGCCGGGGCGCACGTGATGCGCTCGGGCGGTTGCGCGTCGGCATCGGCACACGGCTCGTTGCTGTAGCCCGATCGGAACGGGAGGGCGCGGGCGTGGTCGGGCTCGAAGCGGTGGCGCCACACGCAGCCGGCGTCGATGCCGAGCAAGTGGATGGAGACCGACGGCACCGTCGAGGTGGTGCGGACCGCGTGCACGTCATCGGAGGGTGGCAGCAGGCGGTACATGTCGCCCGGGTTGACGGTGCGCTGCTCCACCAGCGTCAACGGCGCACGACCGGCAGGATCCGGCATCGCCGTGTCGCGACGATAGACGTCCTCCGCCTGCTCGCCGCGGTACAGACCCACCAGCCCCCACGCGTGATGGTCGTGGACGGGAGTCGCGCTGCCCGGCGGAACGACCAGGCTGAACAGCGTCAGCGAGTGGTCACCCGAGCGGAACAGCAGCCACTGGCCGATACCACCGCCCATGCCACCGGTTTCACAGCCGATGCCAAATTGGGGAGCGAGCCAGAACTGGTCGGCGAGCAGATCACGGAATGGGACATCGAGTGCGCCAAGCAGGCCAGGGACGTCGCCGGCTGAGGCGTCGATGAGTTCACGCGCGGTGGCGACGAACTCCGACAGGCGGGGATGCTCCATAAACCAGTCGTCGGGCGCAATGGCATGCGAGTGGTGGGTATTCATGCGGGTGACACTTTTCGCAGCTGATTGTAGCCCCGAGGCAATTGGGACCGTGGTCCGACAACCAGATGCCACTGGTCGCGTTCGCGTGGACACGACAGGTGGCCGGCGAGAGTTCGCCTCAGGATTAGTTTGGGCGAGTTGCCTTCGCTCGGCAACTGGCGCAGTAGCCGACGATGGCGGTGTGGCTGAAGTCAGCCTCGAAGCCGAACTTCTCCAGCAGACTGTCGGTCAACGGCTGGAGCACCGACAGGTCGGACTCCTGGTCGCGACCACACATCTTGCACACCAGGTGCTGGTGGGCCGGCTCGTCGGTTCGCTCGAACTGGAAGCGGCCGTCATGGAAGTGGGTGTGGCGCACGAGACCGCGCTCCTCGAGGACTTCGAGCGTGCGGTAGACGGTGGTGATGTTGACGTCGGGATAGCGAGCGGCGACCTGACGATAAACCTGATCGACGGAGATGTGGCCGCGCATGGAGGCCAGCACATCCAGGATCAGCTGGCGCTGGGGTGTCATGCGCAACCCTTGGCCCTTCAGCACGTTCCGAAATTCCTGCGCGCTTGCCACGACCTGTCCCTCGAAGGTAGCACACGGCTCCGCCACTCGAGGCCTTTCGAAACAGGTGTGTTTTCGGGTCTAGCCCGTCGACAGCCGACTGCTGAAAACGCGGACTCAGCACGCAGGCGAGCAGGGGCACGAAGAGGGCGACCGAACTCAGTGTCACCCCACGACGCATCCAACTGGCAAGCAGCAGCGTATGAAGCTCTGTAGCGGCTACCTGCCGCAGTAGACTACTGCCTGCCCAGGCAGTTGCACATTCTTGCAGGCGAAGACGACGGAGGTACGACGTGCATATTCCAGACGGCTATCTGGCGCCAGCCTTCTCTCTCGGCATGGGCGTGGTCACCGTGCCCTCGTGGGCCATCGCCGCGCGGCGGGTGCGGAAGCAGCTCAACCAGCGCACGGTGCCGCTGTTGGCCATCTTCGCCGCCATGTGCTTCACGATCATGATGTTCAACGTGCCCGTGCCGGGCGGAACGACCGCTCACGGCGTGGGTGGAACCCTGGTCGCCATCGTCCTCGGCCCGTCCGCGGCGGTCATCGTCGTCAGCACCGCGCTGATCATTCAGGCGCTGTTCTTTGGCGACGGCGGCGTGCTGTCGATTTTCGCCAATTGCTTCAACATGGGCGTCGTCTTGCCCATCGTGGGCTACTTGACGTACCTGCTGGTCGCGGGCAAATCGCCGCTGCTGTCCTCGCGCCGAGTCTGGGCCGCGGGCATTGGCGCGTATGTGGGCATCTCGGTCGCCGCGCTGTTCGTCGGTATCGAGCTCGGCCTCCAGCCGCTGCTGTTCAACGACAACGGCACGCCGCTGTACAGCCCGTACGGTCTGCAGGTCGCGGTGCCGGCGATGCTGGCAGCCCACATGTTCGGGGCGTCGCTTGTCGAGGCGATCATTACCGGGCTCGGCGTCGCGTACTTGCAGCAGCACCATCCGGAGTTTTTGACCTCGCTGCGGTTCGCTTCCGGCGGTGACACGACCATTGCCGTTGGCCAGACGAAGTCACGACCCACCTGGCAGCTCGTCGGCGGCGGCATCGTGCTCGTCGCGATCGTGCTGCTGGTCGCCGGCTTTATTACCGGCGGCGGCGATCTGAGCAACGCCTTTGGCGCGGACTGGTCATCCGTCGACTGGTCGGGTGTGGGCACGATGTTGTCGATCGTGGCCGTACTCGGCGTGATCCTGATCCCACTGGCCTGGTTCGGGCTGCCGCGGAAGATTCGGACCATCGGCACCGCTTACGTCGCCATCGCCATCATCACGCCAATTGGCCTCATCGCGCCGGGCTTTGCCTACGGCGAGGGCGGGCCAGACGACCTGCAGAAAGAGCTGGGCTATGTGCCCCAGGGCTTGCAGGACCTCTCGGGATTCTTCAGTGCGCCGTTCAAGGAGTACAACATGCCGCTGCCGTTCTTCAACGCCGACGACGCCCCGATGTGGCACACCGCGATCGGCTACGAACTTGCGGGGCTGATCGGTATGCTGGTGCTGGGCCTCATCCTGTGGGGCATCGGAACGCTGATCATGCGCAGAGACGTCGAAAGTGACCTGGCTACTCCCAGCGGGGCCGTACCCGGTTGAGCCGCAAAAACCATCCCGAGGGACACATCGGCTGGCTGGAGCACAGCATCGCCGGCGTCGCGGGCTCCATCGAGCGGGCGGTGTTCACCGAAGAGCTTGCCCGCCACCCGGGCTGGCTGCAGCGCCTCGACCCGCGTGCGAAAGTCGCCATGTTCCTCATCGCGGTCATCGCCGCCAGCGCCTCGACCTCGCTCGGGGTTTTGCTGGGGCTGTACCTGGCCATCCTGATCGTGGCACGCGCCAGCCGACTGCCGTTCGACTTCTTCGTCAAACGCGTGTGGCTCGGCATTCCGCTGTTCGCCGGCATCGTGATCATCCCGTCCATCTTCTTCGCCGCCGGACCACGGCTGTTTGACGTTGGACTCGGGCCGCTCCACGTCGGAGTGTCCGCGACAGGCCTGTGGAGCGCAGTGATCTTCGTCACCCGCGTCGGGGTGAGCGTGTCGCTGGCGGTGCTGCTGGTGCTGACCACGCCGTGGGCGGACGTGCTCAAAAGCCTGCATGCGTTGAAGGTGCCGCATGTCTTCGTGCTGGTGCTGTCGATGACGTATCGATACATCTTTCTGTTCCTGCACACGCTCAACGGTATGTTCGAGGCGCGCAAGTCGCGCGTCGTGGCGCGACTGGGCGGCGGAGAGGATCGGCGCTGGATCACCCGCTCGATGGGCGCGTTGATGAGCCGCTCGTTCAAAATGAGCAACGACGTGTACGCTGCGATGCTGGCGCGCGGCTTCACGGGCGAGATTCGGACGTACACCACCTACCGCATGCACGCTTCTGACTGGTTCGCGCTCGCCGGCACACTGGTTGTTGCGATGCTGACCCTGCCCATGGGAAGCTGGCTGGTGTGACCTCGCCCGACCTTCTCGCCGAGTCGACGCCCGCCGAGGTGGAGCCGGCGTTCAGGCTGCAGGGTGTCACCTATACGTATTCGGGGCGACGGGTCGCGCTGGCGGGCATCGACCTGGAGATCGGCTACGGCGAGCGGATCGCGCTGCTGGGCGCCAATGGCTCGGGGAAGTCGACGTTATTGAAGCTGCTCGACGGGGTGATTGCCCCGAGCGGCGGCTCGCTGCGCGCGCTGGGCCGCGACGTCGCGGCCGTGGCCGACGGACAGGACTCGTTCAGTTTTCATCGTGAGGTCGGACTCGTCTTTCAAGATCCGGACATCCAGCTCTTCAGCGCGACGGTGCTGGACGACGTCGCCTTTGGACCGCTGCAGCTGGGCCTGGACCACGACGCGGTGCGCGCCAGGTGTGAGGCGGCGCTGGGCCAGATGGACATCGGCCACCTGGCCGACCGTGCCCCGTTCGAGCTGTCGGGTGGTGAGAAAAAGCGCGCCGCGATTGCGTCGGTGCTGTCGCTGGAGCCGCGCGTGCTTTTGCTCGACGAACCGACCGCCGCGCTGGATCCGCGCAGCAAGTGGGTGCTGGTCAACCTGATCCGGCGACTCGGCGACGACCACACGATCGTCACCGCCACGCACGAGCTGGACATCGTGCCGCTCATCGCCAATCGAGTGGTGGTGCTCAGCGAGGAACGGCGGGTGCTGGCGACCGGAGCGCCCGAGGCTATCCTGAGCGATCGGGCGTTGCTGATCGAGGCCAATTTGATTCACGAACATCTGCACGGGCACGGGGGCACACAGCACATGCACGAGCACTCACACTCCGGGGAGCACGACCACAGCCACACGACTTAAACGTGGCAAGATGGCCGAGTGCGAAAGGTACTGGTCATCGGCATTGGCGCGGGCAATATCGAGCATGTGACCGTCCAGGCGATCAACGCGCTCAACCGGGTGGACGTGTTTTTCATCACCGATAAGGGCTCGACCACCGCTGACCTGGTGGAGCT
>JAFAWJ010000782.1 GCA_019242065.1 Chloroflexota bacterium | reverse complement strand
TGGCTGCTCCGTCCCACGGAAGAACTTCAGGGTCGTCGCGAACCGCTCCGTAGGGTCGATCGTGTTGCCCATCGGCACGACGTTGATGCGCGTGTGTCGCAGGCCGTCGTCGACGAACCACCCGATGACGGGCAACCAGTCAGGTGCCGCCCGTCGTATGGGGCGCGCTGGCCGCGGCTGGGTGGACGGACCGCCGCCGACCGGTCGAGCCAGTGTCGGCGTGTCGAGGCTCATGGTCGGGGGCTCCTCATCGGCGTATGCCTGACTGTAGCCGATGGCGGAGCGTGCCGGTAGCGGCCGCTGAGATGGCGCGAGGGCGCGACTGACACGGTTGGGTGCGTCAAGCGTCCGCGCGCTTGCTCACGGAGCGGCAGGCCTGCGCTGATTTCAGAGGTGCTGCGCGCGCCAGGTGCCCAGGCGCGGATTGTGGACGAAGTAGTAGTACATTGCGGCCTGCTGGTTGTTGCCGACGTACACCACCCCGGGCTGGTCGTGCAGAAAGCCGCCTGGATTCTGAAAGAGCTCGCCGAGCGACACGAACCGCGACCCATTCGGTGGCAGCCAGACCTGCGCGCGCAACGCATGCCCCTCGTCGTCTTTGAGCGTCACCTCCGAGACGTACGCCTGTTCCTCGAGATTGCTGATGGCCAGATGCACTCGATAGTCGTCACTCTCGCGCACATCTGGGACCGTCCAGTACCCGCCGACGGCCGGGATGGTCAGACCGAACTTCTCGTGGGACGAGGTCAGGCTGCGGGCGGTGTACCAGTGCAGGTACGCGCGCGACGATCCGAGCTGTGGACCCTCGAGATCCACGATCACCTGGCCGCTGGCGACATCTGCCCGACGATCCGCGGGCAGCAACTCGCCCAGCTCGAGCACTGCGGAGGCGTTGCGCGCGAGGGCGAGCCGCCTCTGCGCGAGCGTGAGCCCGTCCTGGTCAAGCAAGCTGACGTGTGCTGAGGTATCCGTGCACAGTTGAGGTGCCTCGGGCAACTCAAGGTTCGAGACAATCAGGCGCGTGTGCAGCTCGGGCGTGTCGCAATACCACGCGGCCATACGGCGCGGATGTGCGCGCCACCGCTGCCGCTCACGCCACGCCGTGGCGCGCTTGACGGGCCAACTGGCACGCAGCCGCGGGTAGCGGTTGAGGACCTGGCGTGCGATCACCGACATGCCTGTGTCCGCATGTCATGGCTCGTTGCATGGCGATCGGCGCGTGCTGTTGAGCGTCGAGCCTCGGAGCGGCCTGCATAGTCCTTCTCGGATATACCAGCGACGAGCGGCGCGCGCCTGGGCTTCGGCGATCTCGCGGGTAATGGTGAGCGTGCCGTTGACCGTACTGTCGTCCAGGGCCTCGATGTGGGCGAGGCCAGATGGACAGTCTTCATGCGAGACCGGTCCCGAAGAGATGCCCGTACTCCGCGAGCAGATCGTCCAGATCGCCTTCGCAGCCGAAGCAGACGGTGCACACACGCGTTGTCGCACGCAGGTCCTTCAGATCGCGCACGAGCGGAATGGCCGCAATGATCTCCTCACGCGTGAGCCATTCGCAGTAGCACAGGATGCCTTCCTCCTCGTCGCCGCTCGAGTTGCCCTGCATGTCAGGCACCGCCACCGAAGCGATGCCTCACGTCGGCTCCAACGCCGCCGACAGATGCCTCGACAAGCCCTGGACCCGAGATATCCGCGACGTCAAATGTCGCCATGACACGGGGCTCGAAGTAATTGGTCCGCACGTTCTGCTTGATCTTCAATTCGACGCGGTACCGGCCGGCGCGCAGCCGCTGTGGGCCGAACGCACACTCGATGCAGAATGGACCGGCTGCCAGACGCTCCGGCCAGTTCCCATCGATGTGCATGTTGCCAGCGAACAGCGGCCCGTGGTCGCCGCGGATCGTGACCACGAAGACGGGCTCCGCTAACCCTTGGAGCGCGACACCTTGCACCTGCACGGTGATGGCTTCATCCTGGCCCAACTGCTCGCTGGGCCGTCCAGCATGGTCGAGCACCTGCACTCGATCGATCTCGAGGTAGCCGATCTCCGCCTCGTCCACCGTCGAATCGACGGCATCGAGATACGCTCGCAGCACGTCAGAGGTTGTGCCAGCAGCCCGAATGGAGCCGCGCTCGAGCCAGACCGCGCGCGGACACATCAGCTCGACGGCGGCCAGATTGTGCGACACGAACACGACGGCGGCCTGGCGACGATCGCGAAACTCAAGCATGCGTCGCAGTGAGCGATCTTGAAATTCGGCATCGCCGACCGACAGCACCTCGTCTACAAGGAGCACGTCTGGCGCGACGTGGACTGCCACGGCGAAGGCCAGCCGTGCATACATGCCGCTCGAGTAGTGCTTGACGGGTGTCTCCATGAATGCTGCGTCGAGGCCGGCGAAGTCGACAATTTCGTCGTAACGACGCTGCGTCTCCTTTCGGCTCAGTCCGAGAATCACGCCGTTCAGGAGGACGTTTTCGCGACCCGTCAACTCGGGATGAAAGCCGGCCCCGACGTTGAGCAGCGACGCCACGCGTCCGTGGGTCTTGACCGTACCGAGCGTCGGTCGGCTGATGCCCGCCAGCAGCCGCAGCGTGGTGGTCTTGCCTGCACCGTTACGTCCGACCAGACCTACCGCCTCTCCCCGCTCGATGTGCAGGCTGACGTCGCGCAGTGCCCAGAGATCCCGTCGCGCATCGCGCCGACCGACCAGATCCAGCAGCACGCCGCGTGCGCCCCGGCCCTGACCGAGGAGATAGCGTTTGCCCACCATATCCAGGTCGACGAGTGGGCTAGATGACATCCGCCAGCACCCCGTCAAAGATCGAAAACACACGCTGCGCCAGGACGAGCGCGACGACGCCGACTGCGCCGATCATAACCAGGCCAACGAGGTCGGGTGGCTGCGGACCGATGACCGCGGTCCTGAAAGCATTGATCAGATAACCGATCGGATTGAGCCCGAAGAACGGACGCAGTCCGGCGGGTACCCGCTCCGGTGGGTACAGCACGGGAACGGCGTACATCATGAGGAACAGGACCAGCGGCAATCCTCGAGAGATGTCGCGCCAGCCCACGTTGGCCGCCGACAACAGCAGGCCGAGCGCGGCGGCGAACAGCATCTCCTCGAGGACGATCAGCGGTAGCAGGACCACCCAGCCCGAGACTGGCACGTGCCAGATGATGATGAAGGCGGCGAGTGCCAGGCAGCCGATGACCACATCCACCAGGCGGGCGAAGACTGGATAGATGGCCAGGATCTCACGGGGAAAATACACCTGACGCACCAGGTCGACATTTTTGACCAGGCTCTCGGTGCTTTCGTTGAGGCTGTTGGCGAAAAACTGCCAGGGGATGACGCCAGCCATCAGGAACACGGGGTACGGCGTGTCCGAAAGATCGCCACGCCCGAGGAGCTGCTGGACCAGCACCGTAAAGACACCCGTGACCAGAAGCGGCTGGATCAGGATCCAGAGATAGCCGAGAAAGGCCTGTTTGCTGCGGGCTTTGAGATCGCGCAGCACCAGCATGTACAGGATTTCGCGCCACCTGGCCATTTGTCCGCGCCGGAGTTCCGACTGAGTCGAGTCGACCTGCGCTCGAGCCGGGTGGACTTCCAACTCTGAGGCGTTGCCGCGAACCTGAGTCTCGACGCGTGCGCTGGGGGAATGGTTGGCAGATGTGGTCGGGCTCGAGAGGTCGGCGTTGGGGGCAGGATCCGGCGTGGTGGCGGGACTGTGAACTGACGCGGTGCCTTCGGCCGGAGTGGCTGGAGATGCTACCGTCGGACGATCTGACCTCGGTTGGTCGAGCGCTGCTGCCGTTGGGTGGGACGTGCTGGCTCGATGGTCACCGCCAAGGCCAGAAGTCATCCGCCCGCCGCGCTGCGCAACAGGCGCCTGCCGTGTGCTGGCGCCGCTTCATCGGTGCTGACGCCCGAGTTGTTGTGCCGCGTCGCATCCGTGGCGCTGGGCAGCAGCACTTGAAGCTTTGTTGCGGCCGGCGTGGCCGTCTGGTCCACACGACATGTCGGCTGGCGCACGGTCACGCCCGTATTGCCAGTCGGCTCCGCAGGTGCGACGCGTTCGAAGCCGGGCAGGTGTGGTGACGACGTGGGCCGTACCAGATTGTGATTGTGGCGGAGCGTTCGGCGATTGCAGGCGTCCGCGAGGTAGGGCGCCGACCTTTACGCGGGAGCGAAGGTACAGGCCGCCGTCGAGCGCTCATGTGAAATCTTCGCACGGACCTGGCCAAGCTGGGGCCCGCGCCAACGTCGACCACCGTGGTGGGTTCATGTGCGCCGTCGGCATTCGGTGAGTGGTGATGGCGCACGGGAGTCGAAACACCATCGGCGTTGAGACCTTGCTTGTCGATCCTGCTGTCCGGGGTGGCGTGTACGGGTCAATGGGCTTCTCGTGCTTGCGCTGGAGCGCGCAACTCCCACCCGAGCGCCTCGGACGGCAACAGCTTGTCGCACGGTACATCGATCTCTGCTACCCGTCCGACCAGTCGTTCCAGTTGATTGGCGGGGATACCGTCGCCTGGACTTTTCGCGGCGAGCATCTCGGCGCTGATGACGGCACCGGCCGGGATGTGCCGGGCCGCGACCACGCTCTTGCCCAGCCGGGCGCGCACCGGCACCTCGGCAGGCGCGAGATCCTTCTCTGGCGAGCCCATGGCCATCTCGATCTGGCGAATGTCGCGTACGAGCTTCTGCAGTCCAGTCGGTTCGAGTGACGCCGCATGATCGGGCCCGGACAGC
>JAFAWJ010001179.1 GCA_019242065.1 Chloroflexota bacterium | reverse complement strand
CCAGATGACACTCGCGTGCTCGCGGCGCGCCACGTCCACCGCCTGTTGCATTTCGGCGGTGATCTCGGGCGTGTCTGGCGCGCCAGCGCACAGCACCACCTGGGCATCCGGATCGATCGCCGGGATCGCGCGGGCCAGGTGCACGATGCCCTTCTGGCGCGTGATCCGCCCGACGAACAGCACCATCGGCCGAGCCGGGTCAATGCCAAAGCGCTCGAGGGCGGATGTCTCCTCGACCGGTCGGTACAGGCGCGTGTCGATGCCGTTGTAGATGACATGCACCCGTTCAGGGGCCGCCTGGCTCACGCGCAGGATGTCCTCGCGAGTGCCGTGCGACACCGCGATCACCGCGTCGGCTTTGGCCAGCGCCGTTTGCTCGACCCAGCACGTCAGGTCGTAGCCGCCTCGCAACTGCTCGCGCTTCCACGGGCGCAGCGGCTCGAGTGAGTGCACGGTCACCACCAGCGGCAATCCGTAGCCCTGCTGGATCAGGATGCCGCCGAGATTGGTGTACCAGGTGTGACAGTGGACGACGTCGGCGTCGGTGGCGGTGGCCGCCCAGGCCAGGTCGCGTGACATCGCGCCGAAGACCGGCTTGAGATAGTCGGGGGCAGTCATGCCGCTCGGCTCGGGATAGCCGCGCACGTGCAGCCGGCCGTCGTCGACGTGCTGGTCGCCGAAGCAGCGCACCTCGACGTCCATCAGGTTCGCCAGCTCGCGGCTGAGGAACTCGACGTGGACGCCCGCGCCGCCATAGATGTGCGGCGGGTACTCGTTGGTGAGCAATAACGCTTTCATCTGGTGCCGCTGGCCGCTGCCACGCCGCGTTTGAGACGCTCCACGCCTTCGCGCATGCGCTCGGGTGTCGTGTTCGAGAAGCTGAGCCGCAGACCGTTGCTGCCCCCGTCGGCGTTGGCGTAGAACAGCGAGCCGGGCAAGACCGCGACACCCTCGTCGAGCGCGGCGCTGGCCACGGCCTCACCCGAGGTGCCGTTCGGCAGGTCGACCCACAGGAAGAACCCGCCGTCGGGACGTATCCAGCGGATGGAGGAGTCGAAGGTGATCTCGAGCGCGTCGAGCATCGCGTCGCGGCGCGCCCGGTACAGCCGGCGACCGGCCTGCACGTGGGCCTCGAGATCGAAGCCGACGTCGCGCGCCAGGTGAACCATGGCCTGTTGCAGCAGCGTGTCCGTGTGGAAGTCGATGCCGCGTTTGGAGCGCAGGATCGGCGGCATGAGCTCGGGCGCGACCACCGCATACGCCAGCCGAATGCCCGGCGCCAGGATCTTAGAGAACGTCCCGACGTACACGACGTGGTGCTCCGACCCGGGCAGGGAGCGGAGCGGCGGAATCGGTTCGCGCGCACCTTCGAACCAGAATTCGCCGTACGGGTCGTCCTCGATGATCAGCAGGTTGTGCTCGCGAGCAACCTCCAGCAGGTGCTCGCGGCGCTCGCGCGACAGTGAGACGCCCGACGGATTCTGGAATGTGGGCAGCAGATAGACGAACCTGGGGTGCGACGTTTCGAGCGCCTTCACCAGAAGATCGACCTGCATCCCATACGCGTCGACCGGAATCGACAGATACCTCGGCTGCTGCTGTTCCCAGGCGGCGAGGGCACCCAGGAACGTGGGCGCTTCGGTGACGATCGTGTCGCCCGCATCCAGCATGATGCGGCCGACGATGTGCAAGCCCTGCACCGAGCCGGTCAGAATGACGATGTTGTCTGCTGAGGCTTGAATCCCGCGCCTCGCCAGGCGCTCGGCGATGAGCTCGCGCAGCTCTGGCAGGCCCTGGGTCGGACCATAGGGCAAGGTCCGCGTGCCGCTGTCGCGGATCGCGCGCATGTAGGCGCGTTCGAGCGCGTCAAGGGGATAGGTCTCGACAGCCGGCTGCCCGCCGCCGAAGCCGATCAGGTCCGCGCCGCCATAACCGAGCGCGGCCGGGTGCGCCAGTGCCCGATCCGTGGCCGACTCAGGTGCCTCGACCAGCCAGTTCGCGAGTCGCGGCGGTTGAGGCACCAGAGAAGTGTACGAGTCTGCCCCGTTGCGACCTCGAAGGCGTTAACGTTAGAGCGTGCGCAGCTACGACGTCGTTGTCATTGGAGCCGGCATCCTGGGCCTGGCCGTCAGCCGCGAGCTTTTGTGCCGCTTTCCGCGTCTGCGGCTGGGTGTCCTGGATAAAGAGCCCAGCATCGGCCAGCACCAGACGGGCCACAACAGCGGCGTCCTGCACTCGGGCATCTACTATGCGCCCGGCTCGCTGAAAGCCAAGCTCTGCGTTCAGGGTCAGCGCGAGCTCTACGAGTACTGCGAGTCCAAAGGGATCGCCACCGATCGGTGCGGCAAGGTCATCGTCGCCAGTACCGACGACGAGCTCCCGAGGCTCGAAAACCTGCTCGAGCGCGGGCAGGCCAACGGCGTCCAGGGCCTGGAGATGATCGGTCCCGAGCGTCTGAAGGAAATCGAGCCGCACTGCGTCGGCGTCAAGGCCTTGTGGTCGCCGAATACAGGCATCGTCGACTACTCGAAGGTCACACGTGCCTACGCCGATGACGTCGCGGCCTCGGGTGGCGATGTGCTGCCCGGCTATGGAGTCGACAAGATCTCTGATCGGCCGGGTCGCGTCGTGTTGGAGACGACGGCGGGTGAGGTCGAAGCCCAGCACGTCATCGCGTGCGCCGGCTTGCATGCCGATCGCGTTGCGCGGCTCACCAGCGGGCCGCCCGATCCGCGCATCGTGCCGTTTCGCGGCGACTACTGGGTGCTGCGGCCGGATCGCCGCGACCTGGCGCGCAACTTGATTTACCCGGTTCCGGATCCGTCGTTCCCGTTTCTCGGCGTGCACTTCACCCGGCGGATCGACGACGGCTCGGTCTGGCTGGGGCCCAACGCCGTCCTGGCGTTTGCCCGCGAGGGCTATCGGCGACTTGATCTGCACCCGCGGGACCTGGGGGAAGCGCTCGCGTTCCGTGGCTTTCAGAAGCTCGCGACGAAGTTCTGGCAGACCGGCTGGCAGGAGATGGTGCGCGACTTCTCCAAGGAAGCCTTTTTGAAATCGCTGCAGGTGTACGTGCCAGAGCTGACGCAGGCGGACCTGCTGCCTGGTCCCAGTGGCGTGCGGGCGCAAGCGCTGGC
>JAFAWJ010000758.1 GCA_019242065.1 Chloroflexota bacterium | reverse complement strand
GGGCGGATCTTCGCCGCGGACTGGCGCCACGGTCAGATCGTCGCCGACCAGCCGCACATAGTCGTTCTGCGGAAAGCCTCGATCGAGACGTGTCAGGATCGACTTGAGCTCGATCTGCCTCTGCTGCAGGCGCTCCGCGCCGTTTTCGGGCGCGCCAATGAGTCGACACGCTTCGCCTCGTTTCTCGGGCCATTCGCTCCGCGCAATCAAATACGTTTCGGGGTCCGCGTAGCGGCGCCTACCCTCCACCCACACATCGCCGGCGCGCAGCGCAGCACGCAATTCCCACAAGACGCAGAGCTCATAGAAGCGGCGATCGATTCGCCCTTCCTCATCGATGACGTAGCTTCGCCACCTGGCCGGCACGAAGCTGAGGGGTGCATCTTCAGGGACTTTGCGCCGTCCGGTCGTGTTCAAACGACGGACCAGATCGATTGCCTGGACGAGCTCCTGGTCAATATCCGAGCTCCGGAACTTGAAGGCACTCAACAGCGACGGAGCGAATTGGCGGAGGTGGCTGTACCGGTCGGCGAGCAGGTCAAAGTAATCGTCGTCGAGCAGATGCATGATGCGGTCGGCATCGTCGACGGCCGCGGCCAGTTCTTCCTCGGACAGAACCTGACGATAGATCGCGACGCGCAGGTCGGCGTCTGAAATCGATCCGTCGAGAACGACGTGACCCATCGCGCGAAACAGCCTGACTTTCTCATTGGTCGAGCGGGCAATCGAGCGGCGGAACTCGTCGAGCTCACGCCGCGCACGAGCGTACGAGTTGGTCAAAGCTCGATCGAACAGGTCGATATTCTCGTCGGTGACGTCCTCGGTGGTCTGTGAAAGGAACGCCATGAGGATCGGAAAACGCCGCTCCGGCGACATGCGCTGCAACGCCTGGTTCGTGGAGCGCCGACCGATGCCGGCCAGCAACTTGCGGCGGTTGGGCGTCAGCGCATTCAGCTGCCACGTATCGGCACCGAGTGCGCGCACGTAGTTCAGCTTGTCGAGCTCTTCGAGGATCGCTCGCGGCGTGAGCGCGGTTGCTTCGCGCTGCAACCACGACAGCGGTGTCCGCCCCGTTTCGCCCGAGGGCTGCAGGACGAGGTTCAGGCCATCTTGGCGAGTTGGCGTCAATAACGCGCCGAGTCGTCGATAGGTTTCCTGCTGCGCGCGTTCGCGGACCCCCGCCACCAGGCGTTCAATGCGCGTGACACCGGGCCGCACCAGGCTCTCCTGCAGCAGCCACTGGCACGCGAGGTGGAACAGCACGATCGGCCGGTCATGTTCGAGGGTGCGGTCGAGCAGCCAGGTACTGAGCGCGGTAAGCTCACGCTGACCGGCGTCACGGAACCCGAGCCGTTCCTGGATTTCCCGCAGATGGTCCGTTCGCGTGTGCTCGCGATCGCCGAACTGCTCCAGTGCGTCAGCTGGAACGCTCAACTGCAACGCCAGGTAGGACACGACTCTTGCCGGCGCGCCGCCGAGCGCGTCAGGCACGAAGCCCAGGTAGGGCAACGTCTTGAGTTGGAGTCCGAAGCCGAGCCGGTTACGATCGCCGATCAGCTCGAGCTCGTCGTCAGACAGGGTGAAGAAGGCCAGCACATCGGCCGGCGAAATGTCGGGCGGGAAGCGGTTCAGGCGCTCCCGCTCGGCGTCAGTAAACAGACGAACAGGCACGAACACCGGCTCCTTTGGGACAGGCGGTGGCGTCCCAGCGTACGTGCGTCACTGGGCGCAGCCCAGCCGGACGAGGTCACCGTGCGAAACGGACACAAAGTGCCTTGTGTATGATCCTGATGCGTGACCACGGGCGCGTCGAACTCTGGGTCGCGTTCTCTAGCCATCCGCATCCCGCGCGAAGTGTCTGATTCGAGGCCTCAGACGCGTTCTGTTCGATCCATACCCAGCAAGCACTGGCAACCACCTGAAGGACTCTCGCCCGAAGAAGTGCGCGCGGTCATCGCCGCAGCGAGCTGCGAACGCGATCGACTCCTGCTGCGCGTCCTCTGGGCGACCGGCGCCCGTATCTCCGAGGTTCTCGCGCTGCGACCGGTGGACGTCCAGCGTGACAGCCTGGTGCTTCCCAACCGGAAAAATCCCAACGTGACCGTTAAGCGCGTCTTCCTGCCAGGAGCTGAGCTTGGCCTCACAGGCGAGCTGCTGCTGTGGGCGAAAGAGCAGCGTGTCGCCGAGAACGAACCGCTGTTCTTCTCACGTAAACGCAACGCGGATGGTTGCCGTCGCGCACTTCAGCGCGGCCAGGCCTGGCTCATCGTCAAGGAAGCGTCTGAGCGTGCCAATGTCCGCGTCTTGGCGCTGCGCCCCTCAAAGCATGGTCCGGCTGGTGAGGCCGCGCCTGTGCATCCCCATCTGTTTCGCCATGCTCGCGTGCGGCAGATTGTGCGCAGCACTCGCAATCTACCGCTCGCTCAACGCCAAGCAGGTTGGACTCGGCTGCAGATGGCGTATCTGTCTCTCGGCGACGAGGAAGCCCGCCGGCTCATGCGCGAGCTGACGGAATGACGGGCAAGCAGCTCTTGGCGTGTCACGCGCTGAGCGGAAGGAAGGAAGCTGACTGAAGCGCAACCGATCCATCCCGCCTTCCGCGATCATCCCGGTGCTCGTCTACCCGGATGTGCGAGAAGCGGTCATCTGGCTGACCGCAGCCTTCGGGTTCGCCGAGCGGACCCGCATCGGTGAGAGCCACCGGGCACAGCTGAGCATCGGGATCGACGGGGCGATGATCGCTGCTGATGTGCGAGGAGAACAGCGATCGCCACACTCGGGAACCGTCACCCACGTGATAAAGGTTCGGGTCGAGAATGTTGACGCTTACTACGAGCGGGCCCGCGCCCATGGAGTCAAGGTGATCGAGCCTCCGACCGACCGGGAGTACGGAGAACGCGAATGCACCCTCGAAGATCTGGCTGGGCACCGCTGGCAGTTCACCGAAACGGTACGGGACGTGGCGCCGGAGGAGTACGGATGCGAAACGGTCGCGCCCTGGCCCGAACGACCGGTCGGCTGACCTGCGCACACAAGCATCAGGCTTTGATTTCCCAGCTTCAAGACATGGCTTTCGCACTACCAAGATCGACGCACGGACGCGGTGATGCCGCCGGTGTGCCGTCGCCCCTCAAGCAAGGGCCGCCGAAGCGCCGCTAGCCGACATTTGCGACTTCCGAGCGCAACAGCTTAGCGACGGAAATTGTTCCGCTGCTATCAGAACCTCGACCGCCGCGGCGAGACAACTGCATGTGCCCTACCGGCGCAAAGTGACGTAGCGATGCTTCTGACGCAGAAGTCGGATCGAGTGAAAATCTGCGCTCGAGCTCATCGCAGCACGCCACCTTAGCGGATGCCTCAGCGAATGCCTCGCAGCACGTTGACTGCTCGGCCGTTGAGCAGCAGGCATCGGACCGCACAATAATGCGGCCAGCGGGTCCCACGATCGTCGGGGTGGTGCACAGCGATCAAGTGGACGAGCCCCCGCTGGAGTCTGAGCACATGACCGAGACGGCGACTTCGATCCGTAGGATCGGTCACGCCGTCAAACAGGCGGGGGAATCCTGGCGAGCTGCCGTTGAACCGCTGGTGGCGCGCCTGGCGGAGGCGTACGGCGATCGCCTGCACGTGGCGCTGTGTTTTCATCACTCGCGCGCAGACAACGTGGTGCACCGTGGCCTGCTGGCGTTGGCAAAAGCGCCACGGACCGCTGAGATCGACCCAGCCCTACCGGGCTGTACGCTAACCGCGCCGGCGGCTGGGGTGCGCCAGGTCTCATATCGAGGATATTTTGATGACTGAGAATGAGAAAGCGCTCGCGCGGCGGTATTTCGAGGCTTGGAACCTGGGCGACATGGCGATTCTGGACGAAATCCTGGCGCCCGATTTCGTGCACTACGACCCGGCCCTGCCTGGCACGGTGCGGAGCGCGGAGACTTTCGGTCGCCAGGTTGTGACCATGTTTCGCACGGCTTTCCCCGACCTCGAGTTCACCATGGAGGATGTCATTGCCGAGGCTGATCGTGTGGCAATCCGTTGGCGTGCAAAGGGTAGCCAGCGCGGCGAAGTGATGGGTATCGCACCCACGGGCATCACCGCCGAAGTCACCGGAATCGAGCTGCTGCGGGTGGTCGGCACGAACATTGTGGAGAGCTGGACGAACTGGGGACACGCTGGGCTTGTTGCGACAATTGAACGCGGCCCCCACGTCTGGGGCGTAGATCAGAGTCCCGGCACCGTCGACATCGGTCGGGCACCATATCGGGCGAAGGGGCTCGTAAGTGCTTCGTGCGCGCGAGCAAACCACTCGGCGCAACGCCGTAGGCTCTGCCTTCCCTATTGAGCGACCGCTACTCGAGCGCTGACCAGTCTGTTTGCCGTGAGACCTCGGACTCCAGCGGGCACATAGAGCCTGCGCTCCTTACATCCGAGTGAGTGCGGCACGCACCCGTTCTGACGTGAGCGGCAGCTCGGTCACACGTGCTCCACATGCCGCGCGGACGGCGTTCGCGAGCGCCGCCGCGCCAGGGATGACGGGCGGCTCACCAACACCTTTAGCACCGAACGGACCGGACGGCGAGGGGATCTCGACGATCGCTGTCTCGACACTCGGCGACTGGCTGGCCTTGGGAATCGCGTAGTCCATCAAACTCCCCACCAGCGGGTTTCCCTGTGCATCGAATTCCATACGCTCGAACAGTCCCCATCCGACAGACTGAACGGTGCCGCCGTGGATCTGCCCTTCGACCGCAGCCAGATTGATGGCACGGCCGACGTCCTGGGCGGAGACGTGGCGGAGCGCCTGAACATGGCCAGTGTCGGAGTCCACGTGCACCGTCGCGATGTGCACGGCGAAGCCGGGGGCATTGTCGGTAACGGCAGATTGTCCGCGGCCGTACACGGGCTCGTAGCGGGCTGCGAACGAGCCGCTCAGCGTCTGGATCTGAGCCAGCGTCCTGGACTTGCCAGGCACGCCCCGCACCCGCACTTCGCCGTGGACGATTTCCAGGTCCTCGACCGAAGCCTCCAACTCGGCTGCCGCGATGCGGAGGACCTGGTCGCGGGCATCTTCGGCCGCACGCAGCACGGCCGGGCCATTGGCGTAGGTGACTTTGCTGCCACCGGAAACACCGGCGTACGGCGCACCGTCCGTATCGACGGTCGTAACCCGCACCTGCGACGGATCGTCCAGCCCGAACGCCTCGGCGGCGAGGATCGCGAATGTCGTGTTGACGCCGGTCATGTCAACGGAACCAACGGAAATCTGGAGGGTGCCATCACTATTGAGTCGGCAGGCTGCCGCCGCGGGCTCGAGTCCACCGGGCCAACCACCTAGCGCGAGTCCGACTCCGTCGCCAGGTCCAGCCGAGGCCAACTCCGCCCGATACAGCGGCTCGGCCTTCTCCAGGCATTCGACGAGGCCGATGCGTGGCCACTTCCGACCATCAGCCAACAGATCACCTTCACGCGCTGCATTTTTGAGCCGCAGATCGAACGGGTCGATGCCAAGCGCGTGGGCGACCTCGTCGACGAGACTCTCGAGGGCAAAAGCGGCCTGCGGAGCTCCTGGCGCGCGATAGGCGCCAGTGCCCGACTTGTGGCTCAAGACTTCCGTGCCGCGCAGGAGCAAGTTCTGCCACCGATACATGGAGCCCATCAGAATCGCGGCGATCCCGACTGGCGCACCCGGATTGGCGCCAGCGTCGAAGATGAGCTCGCCCGCCAGCGTGGTCAACGTGCCGTCCCGCCGCGCGCCAATCTTCACCCGGAGCACACTCTGTGGCGCCGGGTCCGCGGCGACGAACTCGTCCATGCGCGTATAGGCCAGGCGTACCGGCCGACCAACCGCCACTGCGAGTGCGGCGGCCGTGGGCTCAACCAGGCCGACTTTACCGCCAAAGCCGCCGCCAACCGGCATTGCCTCTACTTTGACGCGGTGGTCGGGCAGACCCAGTGTCCGCGCGACCTGGTCGCGGACAAAGAACATGCCCTGGGTGCTGGCGTACACCGTCAAATTGCCGAGCGGGTCCGCGCCGGCGGTGCAGCTCTGCGGCTCTATGTAGCCTTGGTGCACCCAGGCCGTGCGGAACTCGCGCTCGAGGACGACGTCTGCTGCGCGAAACCCAGCTTCCACATCGCCGCGCTGAAATTGCACCTGATTGGAAACGTTGGGTCCGGCGGGGGTGTCCACGGCCTGGCCGCCGGTTGCGGCCCCGTGGATCGCCAGCTCGGACTGGTCCTGCTCGCGCTGCTGTCGGACCACCGGCGCGTCGGGGGCCATCGCGGCCAGCACGTCCACGGCGGCGGTCTGCGGCTCGTAGTCAACCTGAACGGCCTGCACTCCGTCCTCGGCGAGTGCCTCGGACTCGGCCAGTACCGCGGCGACCGGGTGCCCGGCATACAGGACGTGATCCAGTGCAAGCAGGATGCGGCGCGCTTCGACGGACGCCTGAATATCCGGGACCGGTAGGTCGCGCGCCGTCAGCACAGCCACTACGCCCGGGATGGCCAGCGCCGCGGACACGTCGACGCGCACGACGCGCGCTGCGGCGTGCGGGCTACGGACGAAGCGAACATGCAGTGCGGCAGGCATCTGGAGATCGTTCGTGAAACGCAGTCGTCCGGTGAGCCGTTCCGGCGCGTCGGCGCGCCTGGTACGGCGCCCGACGAAACGGAAGCCCGACACCAATTCCGAAGCCGCTGGAGCCTGAACCATAGGCCCATGCTACCCGCTGCTGATGCTTACATCAGCAGCAACGCTGGGAGCACCGAATCACTCGTCCGGCGGCAGCTCATCCAGCTATTGGACCTTGTGAGCCTGGCGTTGGGCGCGGTCGAGCCAGTGTCCCCGCTGGAAGGCAGTGTCAGTGTGAACTGCGCAGCGGCGGGAGTCGCTGAAGATGGCGGCCCACTCGCTTGAGACGTAAGCACAGATCTGAAGCCGGGCTCAGAGCCGGGGACGGGTGTTATCTGTCGCTCCAGAAGTTCCAGTGCACGGATCACGGAACTGTGAAATGAGGGACGTCATGAGCCAGGTACGCGTTCTCGTGGGGACGCGCAAGGGCGCCTTCATCCTGACCTCCGACGCCAACCGTCGCCAGTGGACCGTCAGCGGGCCGCATTTTGCGGGCTGGGAGATGTACCACCTCAAGGGTCACCCGCCGATCCGAATCGACTTTATGCATCCCAGACAAGCGGCTGGTTCGGTCAGGTCATCCAGCGTTCGGACGACGGCGGCCTGACCTGGCAGCCCGTCGGCAACAAGTTTGACTACGACGGAGTGCCCGGCACCCACCAGTGGTACGATGGCACGCCCCG
>JAFAWJ010000708.1 GCA_019242065.1 Chloroflexota bacterium | reverse complement strand
GGGCGCTGTCTATGCCCACCGCTCGGCGCACGCGAGTTGCGGACTGGTCTGAGAACCGTCGTCAATAACGCGAGCGTCGTGGTGCGCGTGCCGGCGCGCTCGGGTACGGCCGTACGCTTGTGCTGAACTTGGCTCGGCCGCGGCGCTCGGCTATATTTCGCGCACCTCGTCAGGCCTGGAGTTGCCGCTGATGCCGTTTGAAACCGTCGAGTTCCTGTTGCTGCTGAGCGGCTGGGTGGTCGCCTTCCTCCTCGGCCTGGAGCTGCAGACGGGCTATCGCCAGTGGCGCCTGCGCGCCGCCGAAGCGCGGATCCCCAGCCGCCGCGACTGAAAATCCGGCACGTCGGCCGGTTCTGGCAGTATTCTATAGAACGTAGGTTCTATGTCGAACCGCCGACTGTGCGGGGCGCACTTTCCCTATTGGCGGGTGGTCGAAGGTCAGCCTCGCAATCTGCCCATCGAAAGTAGTGCCTGACATGCTCGCCCTGGGGCCAGCACAACACACGGATACTCGAAGCCGAGCCCGGCTTCCGTAAGCCGCGGCAGCTTCCGGAAGCAAAGCGGTGCCCACAATGTGGGCTGACCAAGCCGGTTCAGGAGTTCCACATGCAGCGTGGTGGTGAGAGTTGGCATCGTTGGTGCAGGATCTGCAACAACGAGCATCGTAAGGCGCCCTTCGCCAGGACCGAGGAACTTGTGTGTGTTGCGGCGAGCGCAACGTCGAGTTCCTCGGTCTTGACCACATCAACAACGACGGTGCGCAGCATCGGCACACCATCTATAGCTGGCTCCGAAGGACGGGCTACACTTACCGCGATCTTGTCGTGGCGTGCCACAACTGCAACATGGCACGGGCCATGTATGGCCAATGTCCCCACAAACGTGTGGCCCCGTAGCTCATCCGGACAGAGCGTTCGTTTCCTAAACGAAAGGTAGGGAGTTCGAGTCTCCCCGGGGCTACCCTTGGAACGCGTGCCACGTGAACCCTCCTACGCCACGCGCCTCGGCGCCATCCTCCGCCGCCGCGACCCCGCGGCCTTGCGCCAGTTCCTGCTCGAATCCGCCGAGCGCTTCGGCGACGACCGTCAGGTCACCGACGTCGCCAGCAAGTCCGACGCCGAGATGCAGGAGCTGCTGCACCGCATGATCGTCGCCCGCCCCGACCTCGCCGACCTGCACCGCGCCAGCCGCGAATGGCTGTTCCGCCACGGCATCGACGCCTTCGGCGAAACAGGCGAGCGCCGCAACTAACCCTTCAACGGAGGGTCTCGCCGAACCAAGGTCGTGTCGGCGAGGCAAGCGCGGCAGGTGGCTCTCAGGCGTCAGGCAGGCTGAATTCGCTCGAGGCGAAGCCGCCGCCGATGCCGAGGGCCAGCACACTCAGCAGTGCCAGCAGCGGCGCGCCCTCGGTGCCGCTCAGCCGCAGTACCAGGCTCGCGCCTGCCGCCAGGGTCGCCGCGGCCAGCCATCCCGCGCGCGGGAAGCGCATCCACATCAGCAGCATCACCGCCGCTGCCGCGCCCGCCGCGACCAGGCTCGCCGTGAGCAAGATCTCACTCAGCGCCGGCTGGATCACGCTCAGCAGATCCAGCGCCACTGGCACGAGCGCCAGAGCAAGCACCGCCGCTGGTAGCGTCACTCCGTGATCGGAGATGCCTACCTGCGGCGTGGAGACAGCGCGAACGGCCATAGTGGGTGGGTCTCGGAAAGTCGATTGTGACGTTCATGCAACGCAGAACGCCTGCCAAGTATTACGCAAACGTTTTGCGTCATGGCGAGAAAATGCCGGCCGGCTCACCCCAGACGCCGACTCTCACGCCTTGTTTGACAGAACATTGTGCGACTTGCCCACTCGTGTCAGTACGCCCACTGCCTAACAGAGAAGGTCTCCTGACTGAGAAACCGCGTGGGGGCGGCAAACCGCTTCACCAGTCGACGCTCGCCGACGTCGGACCGAACTTCAGATCCCCGCGAGTTTTGCGAGCAGTGTCTCGTGCAGCCGC
>JAFAWJ010000722.1 GCA_019242065.1 Chloroflexota bacterium | reverse complement strand
GCGGCGTCGACGGCGGAGGCGATCGAGTTCGGCCCTGGCACAAGATTCAGTTGGACCGCCACGGCGACGAGCCAGGCCATCAACACGCCGAAGACCGCGCATGCCGAACTGGAGATCAGCGCTCGTCGGTCCGCACCGGACTGGTCGTAGCTGGCCCAGCCGAGGAACGCCGCCCAGACCCAGAGACCCGGAAGTTGCGCGAAAGCCCAGACGGTCACGCCGGCGACGATGGCCGCCGCCAGCGCGCCCGCTGTCTGGGGCGTAAGTTTCAGGCGCAGGGCCCGGCCAGGTCGAGCCTCGAGGCGACCTGGCGGCCCGACGAAGCTATCTGAGGAAGTCATGGTCTTGAACATTTCCGCGGCGCTCGTGGGTCCTAGCCGGCCGCGGCGAGTTCCGGCTGGGGGGCGCTGGTCGTCTGCTGGCGCGGCAGATCCGGATAGAAGCGGCTCAGCCAGCGCACGATTTCCTCGCGGGCAAGGGCCGAGTTGCCCACCTGACAGTGCTGTTCGCCGCCTTCACGTGCCGTGAAGATCCGCGCCGTCACCGAATGCGCGCACACCAACTCGCGCATCACGCGGTGCACCCAGCCGATGTCGAACAGGTGGTCCTGCTCGCCCTCAGTCAACAGCACGTCCTGCTTGATGTTGGCCAGGACCCCATCAAGCGAATGCTGATTGATTGCGACCAGAAAGTCCCATGGCGTGGTGGTGCCGGTGATATGCATGCCCTGAGTGATGCACCACTCGAACACCGAGCTCGGCGTGCGTTGACGCTCGACCAGCGCTTCGGTCGCCTGGCGGTCACCCGCTTTGAACAAAGAAACGAGCTCCTGAGCCTTGCCTGGCGTCATCTGCTTCAAAGTCATGTCGAGCCCCCAGTAGCTGGTGGGCATCGAGATTGCGTGTTTGATGCGCGGCTCGAAGGCGGCGGCGCGGAGGACCATGTAACCGCCGCACGAGGCGCCCAGCCACTCGACGGCGTCGAGCTCGAAGTAGTCGAGGCAAGCTTTGGCGGGTTTTTCCCACGCGTGATCCAGGAAGATGCCCTGTCGCAAGGCGCCGCCCTGACCGGGTCCATCGAAGCCAATGACGGTGAAGCCGAGCTCCGTCAAGGGCAGCAGGAAAGCGTAGAACTCCTCGACAAACGAGTCATAGCCGCCGGTGAAGATGAGCGTGCTGATCTGCTTGCCTTTGGCTTGCAGGCGAAAACCGGGCAGGGTCCCACCTTGATAGGGGATGGCGATGGCTTCGTAGCCAGCGGCGTCGTGCATCCCGAGCGCCCAGCACTGGGCAAACTCGTCGTACAGTCCGTTCCGCTCATCGCCGGCGGGCAGGTAGAACTCGGCGCCGTGATAGTACGAGGCGGCATCGAGCCAGCGACGTTCGGCTTCGGCGCGTTTGGCCAGTCCCAGCCACACGTCGTGCCAGCTGGCGTAGTCCTTGATCTGGGACGCCACCGCGCCGACTTCGGCGATCCGAGCCGAGGAGGTGCCGTCGATGAGCGGCCGATTGAGCGTGTAGTTCATGCCAGGATCGGCGACCAGGTGGAGGTAGGGCATCTGCGAGGGTTTCCTTCGCACGCCAGCCTCTCACCGCACGGCCGCGCTCCACATCTGGCGTCTGCCATAGGTAGCGCCATATTTCGCGCGAGACGAACATTGGAGGGCCGCCTGAAACGACCCCGCACGGCCGTCATGTGAGCAGTTCGGTACGATTCGGCACTGTTGGGTCCGGGGCGGCGGTCGCGCTCATCGTGAAGGGGAGTGCCAAGGCGGTCGGGCTTGACCCCGCGCGATATGCGGGGCATTCGCTGAGGGCGGGACTCGCGACCAACGCCGCTGCTGCGGGAGCATCGGAACGCGTGATCATGTCGCAGACCGGGCACCGCTCCGCTGACATCGTCCGCAGGTACATTCGCGAGGGTTCGCTGTTTGGTGCTAGCAACCCGGCTGGCATGGTTGGCTTGTAATGCGCTTGCCCGACTTCCGCCTTTCGTCCTGCTCGGGAGCGTTTCACCGTCAGCGGCACGTCGCGCGCTCGATGACGCCCGGTTCACCCTGAGCTACAGCTTGCTGCCGAACAAGTCCGAGTCCGCAGCAGGCGTGCTGGTTACCGTGTTCGAGACCACTGACCGGCTGCGCCTCCAGGCAGCGCTCCGTGCGAGCGAGGCGCGGCAGGCGTTCCTACTGCGGCTCAGCGTCACGCTGCGGCCGCTCGCCGACCCGGTCGCGATTGACAACCATGAGAGCATCGATAAGAAGATTTCGAACTCGGCGCACAACCTTTGTCGCGAGATGATTTGGTGTCGAGTCGCCGGAAACTGCGAGAATCGACCAAGCCGCAATCGTCGGCGCCGTTGCAGATCGGTGCCTTTGAGCCTAAACGATCTCTCATACAACGATGAGCACTTCACAAGATTATCCAACGAAGCCGGTACGCATGGTCGAACCGTTCGGAGCTGGCGGCGG
>JAFAWJ010000651.1 GCA_019242065.1 Chloroflexota bacterium | reverse complement strand
GCGAGCTGTTCGCCCGTGATCGTGCATTGTTGCTCGGGTGCCACGCACCGGCGATCACTGGCGCGATCGGCCAGTGGCAATCGAAACTGGCAGCCCTCGGCCATCTCCAGCGTCGCCTCCAGCACCGCGGGCAGTTGCGTCCCGAACAGCCGCCACATGGCCGCTGGGGACTTCAGGTTCGCCTGTGCGCGGTTCGCATCCAGCGCCACCATCGGCACGTCGCCGCCGGCGCTCGCCTGGTTGAGGACACCGTCGGCACCCCGGCCGGCACGCATCGCACTCAGTACGGTGTGCGCCAGCGCGTCCTCGGGCGTGGCGAAACGCACCGCGTTGGCCGCCACCACCCCCAGCTCCAGGCGCTGGGCGACCGCCAGCAGACCACGGTTGATCACCTTGTCCGCCGTCGAGCTGTGGAAGCACAGCGCGACATACAGGCGATCGGCGTAGATATCCGCCAGGCGGCGTGCGGCCAGCAGTGAAGCCCGACCGACGGCGCGCCCGCCGGCCAGGCAGATCAAGCCGTCACTGTGGTCGGCCAGGTCGCGCCAATCGCTGTGGTCCGCGCCAGTCGCCGCCGCTCAGCTGGCCGATGTTCGAGAGCTGGACCATATTCGTCCAGCCGACGTCGTCGATGGCGAGCAGGATGAGCCCGCGTGGTGGCCGAGCGGAGCTCTCGACCGTGGAGCGAGCAGCCGCGCGGGCTCGCAGCGCGACAATGTGATCGACACCGGCTCGCGCGCAGCCGACAGCCGTTTCGACTGTCGAGTGGAGTGCGTAGTCTGCCAGCGCGAGCATGGGCCGTGGCCGGTCGACACTCTCTGGCCCAAGCGGATGCTGACGCCATCATCCACTGGCCGAAGGGGATGCGGGCCAGAGGCGAGCTCCGCCACCAGTTCCACCACGTGATCGACGTCCCGACGACGATACTGGAAGTGGCCGGCCTGCCACAGCCGACGCTGGTCAACGGCGTCGACGGAGCAGCGCACGGACGTAGTCCTCAGGGCAACGACGGGCTGGTACCAACGACACTGAAGGCGCTCTGAACGTCCAGGTGCACGAACGGCCCGTATGGCGACGTGCCGGCTGCGCTCGTCGAGCCCAGTTGTCGCTCAGCGGTGGGTACCGGCAGCCGTACGCTCGTACGAGGCACGCCGTCCGTAACAGGGGGCCAGCGGCACTCCCGCGACCGTTCCACGCAACTGTACGCTTCGACTGAGTGATGGACGCACAGGCAGCAATCGCGGCGCGTTTCCTGGCGGTCGTGCTCGCACTGTTCGTCGTAGCTGCGCTGCTGATCGGCCTTGCCGGTTTAATGCGTGGACCGGCGGTGGCGCACCGTCTGGTGATGGCGTACCTCACGGAGTTTGCCATCCTCGCCGTGGTGATTGTGCCAGCGTATATCGGTACCGCCGCGTTGACAGTGACCGTGGTGGGGATGTGTGCGATCGGCGCGTCGGAGCTGTACAGGGCCCGCGCTCACGGCGCCATACCGCGACTGATGTGGATTAGCATCGCGGCCGGTCTGACGCTACCTCTCACCGCGGCGCTGGCAAGTCAAGCCGTGCTGTTCGATGTCCTGCTGGTGGGGGCGATAGTTATGCTTGCCGCCGGGCTCGAGGGTCAGGCCGGCAAATTCGCGTCGTCGACAACGGTCGACCTGGCAGGACTTATCTACCCGAACGCCTTCGGTGCCTGTCTGATGCTCGTCGGCCGCGCCCAAGGCGGGTTTGGACTCATCGCATTCCTCGTGGGAATCGTCGAACTGAACGACTCCTGCGCGATGCTCGGCGGCCTCCTGGTGGGTGGGCCGAAGATCTGGCCGCGCCTGAGCCCCAACAAGACTGTGGCCGGCTCCTGCCTCGGACTGCTGGCGGCTCTCGGGGGCGCACTGGCGCTCGCTTTTGCGGTGCCATCGCTTGCTCTGCCACAGGTGTTCGCCGGCGGACTCGTGGTCGGCATTGCCGCGCAACTCGGGGACCTGGTGGCGTCGGCCATCAAACGGGGCGCGGGTGTCAAGGATTTTCCAACGTGGATTCCCGGCGCCGGCGGCATCCTTGACATGTATGACGGATTAATTTTCGCTGCCCCCGTGTTCTGGTTGTATCTGCAGGTCGTTGGCGGCGTGTGAGCGTCCTGCGCTACGCGGTCCCGAACGGGCTGACAACGCTGAACCTGCTGCTCGGCTTCCTGGCAATTCTGCACGCGAGCCAGGGCGATCTGCTCGGCGCCGCCGGACTGATCCTGGCAGGCAGCGTGCTGGACATCTTCGACGGGATGGCCGCGCGTTTGCTCCACGCGGGCAGCCGATTCGGTGCACAACTCGACAGTTACGCGGACCTGGTGACCTCCGGCGCGGCGACAGCTCAACTCGTGTACCTTGCTTTCTTTTCGATGTCGGGTTGGTGGGGCGTCCTGGTCAGCACGCTGCCGCTGCTGACCGGCGCATTCCGGCTCGTTCGTTACGACCTTCAGGCGGATGAACAGAAGCGACGCGCGTTCGAAGGGTTTCCGATTACATGGTCCTCGATGCTCCTGGCGGGCTTCGTCCTGTTCGCCGACCGAGTATGGCAGGCGCCGCCCCCAGGGTTGGTGGCGCTCCTGGTTGTTATCGATGCGCTGGCGATGGTCAGCACCATTCCCTATAGCACAAACGCGGTGATCGAACCAAAGCGGATTTTGCGGAATTGGCGAGGGTGGGCGTTTCTCGTCGGCGTCGTGGGTGCAATCGTCGCGCCCGCTATCACGTTCTTTGTGTGGACGAGTCTATTCCTGCTGTCGGGCGTGGCGGCGTGGGCCTGGCGCAAATATTCAAGCCGCTGAACGTGCCCGTCCTCCGCGATGGGGTTGTTCTGGCTCTCCCCTTGTTGGCGATCGGCGGTGCACTTGCGAGGCGATTTGGCTGGCCCTGGGGGTTCCCGTGGTTGCTTGCATCGGCCGCGGTCCTGTATTTCTTCCGCGACCCGAATCGCGAGATTCCAACCGACCCAGACCTGGTCGTCGCGCCGGCAGACGGGAGGGTGGCGGCGGTCGAGCAGCTACCGGACGGTGGCGAGTTTGAGACCCGGTTGAGCATTGTGCTGGGGCTACGCAACGTGCATGTCATCCGCAGCCCGGTCGCCGGCCGCGTCGTCGGCGTGACGTACACGCGTGGCCAATTCGTCGATGCTGAGCGGCCGGACGCCCACCGCCTGAACGAACAAAACCGCATCAGACTGGAAGACGGGCCGCTGGCGATGGAGTTGGTGCAAATCGCGGGTCTCATCGCGCGGCGAATTGTGTGCTGGGTATCCGTGGGCGAACCTGTCCAGCGTGGCCAGCGCATCGGCCTCATCCGCTTCGGCTCGCGAACTGATGTATACCTGGGCCCTGGAGCACGCGTATTGGTGGGCGAGGGGGCACGCTTACTTGCGGGACGCGACCCGATCGCCCGCCTGAGACCCGTCGACTGAGCTGGCGATGTGGCCGCTTTCGGCCAGCCACTTCAACGTCGGCCGCAACACGTCCTGTGCAGGGCGAAAGTGCACGCCAAGCTCCTCGCGGGCTTTGCGATTGTCCATGAACCAGTACAGCGTGGCATACGGGATGACCGCCGGTTCGAAGGGCAGCGGGATATGCAGACGCGGCCCGGCCGCCGCAAGTCCCCGAATCAGCGGATTGGGCAACTTCAAGATGGGCTTGTGTTGCCCTAGCAGGTCCAGCGTCATAGC
The DNA here is from genome assembly GCA_019242065.1 of Chloroflexota bacterium. The sequence goes on along the minus strand of JAFAWJ010000651.1, from coordinate 2,953 downwards.
CGCGAGTTGACGGATGCTCAGGTTGTCGCCGCCGAGGATATAACGCTCACCCGGTCTGCCGCGTTCGAGTGCTGCAAGGATTCCATCCGCGACATCGTCAACGTACGCCACGCTGGTTCCACCGCCACATACCAGGGCCGGCCAGCTATTTGCGAAGTCGACCAGATTCCCGGCAGTGACCATGCCCGTGTCATATGGCCCGTACACCTCGCAAGGATTGACGATGGACACTGCAAGCCCATCCAGGGCAGCTTGCCGGCATACTGCCTCGGCATCGCGCTTGGCGCGCGCGTAGATGTAACCCGCGAGGTCCAGTGTGCACGGGCTGGACTCGATATGCACCACCGGCGCGGACGTACCGTTCACCGCGACGCTGCTCGAGATGCACACCACCCGCGGGTGGTGTGCAACCTGGGCCGCCTGGAGCACATTCCGCGTACCACCGACCACAACATCGGGCATGGACGCCGAGTTGATGTCTCTCCACGCCGAAAGACCGGCCAGGTGCACGATTGCATCGCATCCAGATATGCCTTCGCGGAGCGACGTGATCTCCCGCACGTCACCGGTAACGCGCTCGAAGGGCACGTCGTCAATGCGCCGCGTGCTGCTTCGAGCTCGGAGCAGGCATCGAACAGCATCGCCACGCTGCACCAGACGGCGGACAACCACCGAGCCGATGAAGCCATTTCCGCCGGTGACGAAGACGCGCATGAACGCGGCTACGGACTCGCTCGCTGGCTGACGGTGGCGTAAAACATATCGACCAGACCGTCGATATTCGTGAGTTTGGACAGCTCTGAGCGCGGTATTTTGATACGCAGCTCACGCATCGACAGCGATACGACCTCGACGATGTCAAGGCTATTGGCACCGAGGTCCTTCATCGAAAGTGACGGGTCGATTTGCGACTCGTCGAGGTCGTCAACCGTCTCCAGCAGATGCTTCGTCACCACACTCAGGATCTGTTCGCGCGTCAACGTGCGACTGGTTGTCATGCGCCCGAATCTCCTCCAAATTCAAATTCTGTTCTTGCATCAGTCGAGCTCAACCCCAGTGCTTGACGGGCATTGAAAACGCGCATGATGTTGTCCGTGAATCCGCTCCCGCGGTCCACCATCAAGGTCTGGCCTCGGACGCCGTCGAGCAGCCCGCTACAGAGGGCGAGAATAGCATTCGCCACATCCTCCAGCGGCAACGGGACGTCGGGTCCTCCAACCTGGTGCGCGAACTCCACAAAATCGCGGCCGAACGTGTCCGTGAGTGACTGTGTATCTGCGAAGCGCGAACGCACAACGTTCACTGAGACGCCGTCGGGTGCGAGCCGCTGCGCCATATAACGGCAGAGCGTCTCGAGCGCTGCTTTGGATGCAGCGACAAAGTCATAATGGTTGAGATACGTCTCAGGTCCGTCGCTCGAAATTCCGACGACGTACCGCGGGTAGCGTCCGAACGTCTGGCGAATGCGTTGAACGTAGTCAACCAGCGGCCATGTGGAGTACTCAACGGTCTTGAAGAACGAGCGTTTCTTATAGTCGTCCAGGCTGTTGATGAGCAGCCCGAATGCGACATTCGACACGAAGACTTCGATCGCGTCGTGGCGGCCACGAAGTTCTTGCATCAGGGCAGCCGTATCTTCTTCGTCGACGACGTCCGCCCTGACGATCAGTGGATCCGGCGCACCAATGCGCCTGAAGTGGTCGCGGACCTCGCTTTCGTCGGCGCTGCCCCATTTGTAGGTGAGGATGGTGTGCGCCTGTTGGCGACCGAATGCCAGCGCGGTCGCCAGACCGATACCCATCGTGCCGCCTGTGATCAGAACTGCCTTGCCGCGCAGATCGTTGGGCAGTGTCATCCCACGTACTGGTCCTCGATTCGGCGGGCAATGTCCGGCTGGCTGAGCGTTATGGCGTGCAGGAGAGCCTCGTCGGCACGGCTGGCTTCGAATGCCTGACGCTTCGGCGCCGCCAGCACGCGTTTCAGGCTCGTCAACGCTACCGCCGGCTTCTCTGCGATTCGGGCCGCCACATCGAGGGCTCTGGAACGCACCCGCGCACGCGGAAGCACGTGGTTGAACCCGCCGACCACTTCGAAATGGCTGCCTTTGAGCGGCTCCCCCGCGTACATCATTTCGTGAGCTACAGCACTCGGCAGCACCAGTGGCAGCAACCGCGTGACGCCCATGCCCGGAGTGAAGCCCAGGTTCATAAAGCTGCAACCATAGCGGCTCTCGCGCGCGACGAGCGTCACGTCCGCATACAGGCCGAGTGCCAGGCCGCCCCCAATCGCGTGACCCTCCATGGCGGCGATCACAGGCACTCGTACATCGAGCAACACTCTCCCAAGCTCGAGGTCGCTCGGCACGACGCGTCCACTGGCGACCTCTTCAAGCGCCTCACGACTCGCCCCGGCGCAGAACACTTCGGGCAGCCCGGTCAGCACCACGACCTTCAAGTCGGCCCACTGAAGCGCGCGCTCGATTACGGCCAGCAGATCCGCCACGAACGACGGGGACAGCGCGTTGCGGCCTTCGTGATCCGCCATCTCGACGATAGCGACACCGTCATCCGAACGCGCCAGATTGACCCGCCCGATGCTTTCTACCGCCACACGACTTCCTCACCGGCAGCCATGCTGCGCAGTCTGGTTTGTACCGCGGACGAGCGCAGCAGCGTGTCGGTCAAGGCTGCCCCGCGGTCAATTGCAGTATCTGGCTCAGTGTGCGTCGAGAGCTGCCTGATGGCGGCCACCGCGCTGCCGTCAACCCGGCTCAGGCGGTGGACAGTGCGCTGGACAGCTCGCTCGATCCGCAAGGGGTCAACGCCGATAATTTCGTCCACCAGCCCCACCGAGTGCGCCTCCGCCGCGCTGTGCGCGTACCCCAGGAGCGCGAGGCGGCGGACCTGTTGCGCCGCCATTCTTTCAAGCAGGACCGGGAAGATCGTCGCAGGCA
>JAFAWJ010000624.1 GCA_019242065.1 Chloroflexota bacterium | reverse complement strand
GGAGGACATACAAGAAGGTTGGGCCGAGCATCCCAACAACGTCCACTTCTATCAGGCCGGTACCTGGGGCCCCGCCTGGGCCGATGCGTTCATTGAGCGCGACGGCCGCCAGTGGCGAAAGTTATGAGTCTTTCGGGTCGAATGTAGCGCCTCGTACGCTGGGCTCGAGCGAAATGGCCAAGGTGAGCACCGCCGCCAGACCCAGCACGAGGAGACTCCCGTACTGGAGCAGGACCGCGCCCAGGGCCGCGCCGATGATCATTGCCAGCACGGCTCCCAGTCGCGGACGAACCTCGTGCCACCGTCGACCGACCAGGCCGATACCGGCCAGATTCGCCAGTGTGCTGGTCACGACCGTCGTGCTCACGGTCCCGTGGCCGAGATGTTGCAGCGTCACATTGCGCATGCCCATACAAAACGCGATGACGATCACCAGAACCACGGCGGCAACGGGCGTCGTCCAGAGTACCGACATCACGGCTGCCAGTCCGAGCAGCACGGCCTCCAGCACAAACATTGCCCGCGCCCAGCCCCGAGTTACGCGCTGAAGTCGCGGAACTGTCCAGCCGCTGAACGCGGCGCCGATCACGAACGCCACAAACGACGCGAGTGCGGATGAGGCGGAGATCTGGCCGGCGCCGACGAGCGCAAAACCGAGGACGATCACGTTGCCGGTCTGGTTCGCGGCGAACACGTGCCCGAGGCCCAGGTAGGTCACCGCATCGAGCAGGCCGGTGACGAAGGTCAGGACCACGAGCATGGTGGCGACCGATGGAAATGCCCTGGGCGCGGCTACCCTCCTGGCGCTGTGCGCGAGCGGCCCGGGCCGGCGGGCACCGGGATGGCGATCGGCACGAAGCAGCGCGGATCGGCGACACAGCACGCGCCGTCGTCGGCGTGGTCGGCGGCTTCGACCTGCAGCGTGATGTGCTCGATGCCGAAGCGGTCGCGCAGCATCGTGCGCAGGTCGTGCAGCACATCCGGGGAAGGGCGACCGTTCGAGCGCACGTGGGCGCTCATGGCGTCGAAGCCGCTGGTGATCGACCACACGTGGAGATCATGCACCGACTCTACGCCAGGCTCGGCCCGCATGGCCGTCTCGATGGCGGCCATGTCCAGGTGGCGCGGCGTCGATTCAAGGAGTACGTCGACCACATTGCGCAGCAGGGCAAGCGCGCGAGGCAGCATCAGGACGCCGATCACGGCCGAGATCAGCGCATCGATTGGCGTCCAGCCCGTGGTCAGAATCACCAGCGCGGCGATGACCGTGCCGATCGACCCCAGCAGATCGTTGACGACCTCCAGGAATGCCGCTTTGACGTTCAGGCTGGTCGCGGCGCCCTCGCGCAGGATGGCGGCGCCCAGTAGCGTGACGACGATGCCGCCGGCGGCCACCACGAGCATGGGCACGGCCTGGATCTCGACGTCGGGCGTCTTGAGCCGCTGCCACGCCGCGTACAGGATCCAGATCGACACGACGACTAGCAGCACGCTGTTGATGAGTGCGGCGAGGATCTCGGCGCGGTAAAAGCCGTACGTCTTGTCCGCGGTGGCCGGCCGTCGGGCAAAGCGGATCGCGCCGAGGGCCATCGCCAGACCCAGCACGTCGCCGAGCATGTGACCGCTGTCGGCCAGCAGCGCGAGGGAACCAGTCAGCAGGCCACCCACGACCTCCGCCAGTAGATAGGCGGCGGTCATGAGCAGGACGATGCTCAGCGGTCGTTCACTCGCCGCCGCTGAGCTTTCGCGTGGGGAATCGGTGTGGCTGTGGCTGTGGCTGTGCATAGCCGGTTGGGCCCTTGGGCGAATTATGCTGCTCCCAGACCCAGACGAAATTGGTTATCAGGCTCCAGGTGAACGCGGCGGTGGTGCCGACGACGAACGCGGCCACGTAGGGGACGCCCGCGAACAGGCTCAGTCCGTTGAGGACCAGCCAGTAGACGATCAGGGCGCCGGCCGAGGCGCCGTGGTAGCGCAGCAAACGGGTCAGCGTCGGCCAGGCGTGGCCGAAGACGAAGCGGTCGTTGACCAGGAACTTGCCGAGGATCAGGACTTCGGCGGCGACCACGGTGGCGACGGGCAGTGCCCAATGGAGCTCTTCGAAGAGCAGCTTGAGCAGAGCGAGTTCGAGCAAGCTGGCGCAGATGCCCAGCAGGACCCAGCGCACCACCCGGCGCCGCTGCCACATTGCAAGCCGAAGCATGGCACACGAAAGCTGTCAGCCGTTAGCTATCAGCCCCCGAATCCCGCACACCCCTGGCGTTTAGAGCTCGACGCACGCAAGCCGCAACTTTCTCAGGCTGGCTTACGTCGCTTCATTGACACCCTTCGGGACGAGAGGTACACCACCAACCATTACATCGGACAGGCTTATATGGAAACCTTCTTTCTCGCCTGTTTCGTCTTCGGACTGCTCTTCACCCTGCTCTCCCTCGTGCTCGGCTCGGTTCATATCGGCGGGCACCTCGGCCATGCACCGGGCCATCACGTCGGCCACGCCGGACACGCCTCCAACGCGGAGGCCCACGGCGACCAGCTGCCGCTGCTCAACGCCTCGTCGCTCGTCGGCGGACTGACCTGGTTCGGCGCGGCCGGCTACCTCCTCACCCGCCTCGGCGACTGGGCGCTACCGGTCGCCATCATCGGCGCCCTGGCCGTCGGCGCGCTGGGCTGGTATCTGATCGCCCGCTTCCTGGGTCTGGTGCTCAAGGGTGAAGTCGAGATGAACCCTGACGACTACCGACTGGAGGGCACCGTCGGCGAGGTCAGCGTCGGCATCCCCGCGGGAGGAACGGGCGAAATTCTCTTCCAGAAGGCTGGCTCGCGGCGAAGTGAGGCCGCGCGTGCACGTGTACGCAGCCAGCCGATCCCTCGCGGTACAGAAGTGGTCATTACCAGCTACGCCGATGGCTTTGCCACGGTCGAACCCTGGGTTGAATTCCTGGCGGAGCGGGAATCGTTGACCGCTCCCCTCGAGAAGAAAGAGGCTTAAGGACACGCATGGACTTCCTACTGGGTGCTGTCGTCTTCGCGGCAGTGGTCGCGGTGCTGCTGATGATGTGGATCGTCGGCAACCTGTTTCGGCGCGTGGGCCCCAACCGTGCGCTGATCGTCTACGGCTGGGGCGGGACGCATATCGTGACTGGCGGCGGCAAAGTCGTCTGGCCGCTGTTCCAGAGCTTTCAAGAGCTGTCGCTGGAGCTCATGTCCTTTGACGTGGCCCCCGAACAGCAGCTGTACACGTCGCAAGGCGTGGCAGTGGCGGTCGAGGCCGTCTCGCAGATCAAAGTCAAATCCGACCCGCTCAGCATTCGCACCGCCTCCGAGCAGTTCCTGACCAAGCCGCCCGCCGAACGTGAGGCGCTGCTGCGGCTGGTGATGGAAGGTCACCTGCGCGGCATCGTGGGTTTGCTGAAGGTCGAAGAGATCGTCAAGGAGCCCGAGATCGTCGCGGGCCGCGTCCGTGACAGCGTGTCCGACGACCTGACCAAGATGGGCCTGGAAGTCGTTTCCTTCACGATCAAGAAGGTCATCGACGAGAACGACTACATCAACAACATGGGTCGCCCGGATATCGCCCGGGTCAAGCGTGAGGCCGACATCGCGCAGGCCGAGGCCGAGCGGGACACGGCGATTCGTCGCGCGATGGCGATGCGCGAGGCCGCCGTGGCCCAGGCAGGCGCCGACCAGGAGCGCGTCATTGCCCAGACGGCCTCCGAAGCCAAGCAAGCCGAGGCGACGCGGGACCTCGAGGTCAAAAAGGCCGAATACGAAGCCTCGGTGCGTACGCAGCGGGCGGGCGCGGAGAAGGCCTACGACATCGCCGCCAACCAGGCCCAGCAGAAGGTCGTGGCCGAGCAGGTCAGGGTCGAGCAGGTCCAGCGCCAGGAGCAAATTCGGGTCCAGGAGCTCGAAGTCCAGCGGCGCGTGCTCGAGCTCGAAGCGACCGTCACCAAACCGGCGGACGCCGAGCGCCAGCGCATCCAGATGATGGCCGAGGCGCAGCGCACCAAGCTGGCCACCGAGGCGGCTGGCCAGGCGGAGGCCACCCGGCTGCAAGGTTCCGCCGAAGCGGAGATCGTTCGTGCCAAGGGCCAGGCCGAAGCCGACGCCATGCACCAGCGGGCCGAGGCGTACCAGGAGTACAGCCAGGCGGCCGTCCTCGACAAGCTCATCAGCGGCATGCCTGAAGTGGTGCGTGCGCTGTCGCAGTCGCTGGCCAGCGTGGATCGGATCACCGTGGTGTCCACGGGCGATGGCCACAACGCGGGTGTCTCGCAGTTGACGGGCGAAGTCGCGAAAATGGTGGCGCAAGTGCCAGAGCTGTTCGAGACACTGACCGGTCAGAAGGTGTCGGATCTGATGCAGCGGCTGCGGGCGCTCGACGCCGCGCCGGCCGCCGCCGCGCCGCGAGATGTCCCGCCGGCGGCCCCGACGACGACGCTGGATGTGCCGGCGAAGACGTCATCGAACGGAAGGGATTGATCTCCTGCCGAAGGTGACCGACTGAGTACCTTCATCGCGCAGGGCGCCGCGAGCGATGTTCGACTCGCGGCGCGTGCGACCGAACCTCGAAGCTCCGCGGCGATCACGGCGATCGTCGCGGGGCTTTTGTTCGCCTCGGGCGCCGCGGGGCTCGTGTACCAGGTCGCCTGGGTGCGGCTGCTGGGGCTGGCCTTCGGCGTCACGATCTACGCCATCAGCACGGTGCTGGCCGCGTTTATGGGCGGCCTGGCCATCGGCAGCCTGATCGGCGGTCGGCGCGCCGACAGCGTGGCGCGGCCGTTGCGACTGTACGGCTGCGTCGAGTTGGCCGTCGGCGCGACGGCGCTGCTGACGCCGTGGGCGTTTCGCGTGCTCCAGGAGGTGTACGCGAGTGCGGCCCAGGTGGTGGACCCGTCGCAGGCGCCCTTCGTCGCAGGCTCACTCCGCGCTGTGCTGGCCTTTCTGGTGCTGCTGGTGCCCACCGCGCTGATGGGCGCGACGCTGCCGCTGGCGGTGCGCGGCGTGCGCGCGGTGCGGGCGGTGGAGGCGGATCGCACCCGCGGCGACGCGTGGGCGATGGGGCTGCTGTATGCGACCAATACGGCAGGCGCCATTGTCGGCTGTCTGGCCTCAGGTCTGGTGCTGATCGGTGCGGTAGGACTCACCGAGACGATCACCCTGGCGGCGGGCGCCAACGCGGTAGCAGGTATAGGGGCGCTGCTCCTCTCGCTCCGAGTGACGAACGTCGAGTCTGGTGAGTACCGCGCTGTAGAACCCGCGGCGGCGGCGGCGCAGCGGCAGCGATCGCGCGTGCCGCTCATTGCGTTTGCGATCTCGGGCGGCATCAGCCTCGCTTATGAAGTTGTCTGGTCCCGCATTCTGGCCGTGCTCTTCGACGCCAGCATCTACGGCTTCGTCCTGATGCTGGCCACCGTGCTCGCGGGCATTGCGATCGGCGGCGCCCTCGGCGGCGCGCTCGTCAGGTGGCGGCCTGCCACCCGCACGACCACGATCGCCTTTGGCCTCCTGGAACTCGGCATCGGCCTGGCCGCCGTCCTGGCCCTGGCCGCCTTCGCCGGCGCCTACACGGGCCTGAACGCCCTGCGCGATGGCGGCAACCCGCTTTTCATCCGCTTTGTCCGCACCGACCTGCGCCTGATGGCCATGCTGTGCGTCCTCACCGTGCTGCCCGCCGCGCTGCTGATGGGCGCCACGTTCCCCGTCGCGGCGCGCTTGTGGGCAGCGGGCACCGGCAGCGGGCTGGGCCGAAAACTTGGCGGCGTGTACGCCGGCAACGTGGCGGGCGCGATCGTCGGCTCCCTGGCCGCCGGCTTCGTCCTGGTGCCACTGCTGGGAGCCCATCACAGCCTCCTGCTGCTGGCCGCGGCCAACGTCGGCCTCGGCGTGACGTTGCTGATGAGCGTCGGCCAGCGCGCCGCCGCCGCGATCTGCGGCCTGGCGGGTGCGGCGGTGATCGCCGGCGGCGCGCTCATGGCCCCCATTCACGAGGTGGTCTTCCACGAGCACTTCCCCGACCAGCAGCTCCTCGCCTACTGGGAGGGGCTGGAAAACACGGTCAGCGTTGGGCGCGACGCCAGCGGCATGCAGACGCTCTTTACTAACAGTCGTGGGCAGACCAACGACTCGCCCGATCTGGTCCGTTACCACCGCGTCATGGGCCACCTGGCCGCGCTCCTGGCGCCGTCGCGGACTCCGCGGGTGCTGGTGGTCGGACTGGGGGCCGGCGCCACGCCAGGTGCGCTGGCGCAGCACGCGGGTGCGCACATCGACGTGGTCGAGCTGTCGCCAAGCGTGGTCGCGGCGGCGCCCTTTTTTGCTGTTGCGAATGCGAATGTTCTTTCCCAACCCAACGTCAACCTGATCATTGACGACGGCCGAAATTTCCTGCTGCGCAACCGCCAGCCGTACGACGTGGTCACCGCCGACGTGGTCCACCCGTATGACGCGGGGGCGACGAACCTGTATTCCGTCGAGTACTTCTCGCTCGTGGCGCGCTCCTTGTCGCCCAACGGGATCATGGTCCAGTGGGTCTCGCCAGGCACGGCGTTCGAACACTCGCTGATCATCCGCACCTTCCTGCAGGCGTTTCCCCACGCGACGTTGTGGCTGGGAGGTGACTTGCTGATCGGCTCGAACTCGCCGCTGGTACTCAGTCGTTCAGAGCTGGAGGCGCGCCTGGCCGATCCGTCGGCGCGGGCGAGCCTGGCGGAGGTCGGCTTCAACCATGCGCAGGACGTGCTGGCCCAGTTCCGTGGGACGGATGCCCAGGTGCACACCTATGTCGGCAACGGCGGGCCGGTGCTGACCGACGATCATCCGATCCTGGAGTACTTCCAGAGTCAGACGATCCCACCTGACCCGCCCGACCTGAGTACATTCACCGGGCCGCCCCCGGTCACCGACTGAAACTCGTTATCGATAGTTCACGAACTGCAGCGGCACGGGCCACTCGCGGTCGGCCTCTGTCTTTTTCAGCAGCGCGATCGCCCCTTGCAGCTCGTCTTTACTCTTCCCCGTGACCCGCACGGCGTCACCCTGGATCTGCGTCTTCAGCTTGGGCAGCCGATCCCGTAGCAACCGGGTGATCTCACGACACAGGTCCTGCGACAGCCCGCGCCGCAGCGCAGCGGTCTGCCGCACGGTGCCGCGCGAGGCCTCCTCAACCTTGCCATAGTCGAAGATCTTCGGCGACAGCTGGCGCCGCACCGCCTTCTGCAGCAGCACGTCGCGCGTCGCCTCGAGCGTCATCTCACTGGCGCTGTGCAGCTTGATCTCGGTTTCCTCGAGAACGATCGTCGTCCCCGAGTCCTTCAGGTCATATCGCGTGCGCACCTCGCGCAGCGCCTGGTCCACCGCATTGACCAGCTCTTGCCGATCAAACTGCGAGACCACGTCGAACGAGGATTCTCCGGCAGCCATGCCGGTCAAAGGATACGATTACGGCTCGACAGAAACAGTGGCGCCCGGACTGTGCGCCGCGGAGTCCCGAGCAGACAACACGTGGTCAGAGATGTGGTCGGCATCGCCTTGCTGGTGGGCGTGCTGATTGTGGCGCCGCTGGGCGCAACCAGTCCGTACTTCGTCATTACCCCGGGCGGCACGTACGACGTCGGCACCCAGCCGACACAATCGGCGCCTACCCCGCGGTTGAGCATCCCGCCCGACCATCAGCAGCCAATGGGCCACATGGCCTTCACCGCGGTTTACGAGACCGAAGCCAGTTGGGCCGAAGTCCTGCACGCGCGGCTGACTGGCAACGCCGAGGTCGTGCCATCCATCTATATTCGGCCGCCGGGCGAAACGCAGGACCAGCTCAACCAGACCAACCAGCGGCTGATCGACGAGAGCA
>JAFAWJ010000497.1 GCA_019242065.1 Chloroflexota bacterium | reverse complement strand
TGGGTATTGGTATCGGTATTGTCGCATGGGCGTGGTGGGCCCGCTCGTTCGACGCGCGACAGGTGCTGGCCAATTATCGGTATGTCATGCGCCGCAACAGCCTGGCCGCTATCGGACTCTGGGCGTACTTCGGGTTCCGCCTCCTGGTTAGTTAGTTAGTTAGCCAATAGCCAACTGAAGTTCTCAGACTCTTGACAGCACCAGCGTGGCGTTGATGCCACCAAAACCGAACGCATTTTTGATGGCGACTGAGAACGACTGTGTGCGGCCACGGGGGTCGAGCACGTTGAGTGGACCCAGATCCGGCTCGGAGCTCTGAAAATTCGCGGTGCCGGGCAGGAATTCATGGCAAAGCGCCAGCGCCGTGATGGCTACTTCGATGCCTGCCGAGGCGCCGAGCGGATGGCCGTGCAACCCTTTTGTGCCACTTACCGGGACGCGGGTGCCGTGTCTGCCAAGCGCGCGTCGGATGGCGGTTGCCTCCGCTCGATCGCCGATTGGAGTGGAACTCGCATGCGCATTGACGTACTCCACTGCTGAACTCCAAACGCGTGCGTCCTCGAGTGCCAGGCACATCGCACGGGCGGCGTCCTCACCGTCAGGGCGGGGCGCAAGCATGTTGTGGGCGTCATTCGTGGCGCCGTAGCCACGCAGTTCCGCGTAGATGTGCGGTGCGTGGCGTGCTGACGCGTGCTCCAGGTCTTCGAGCACCAGCACGCCAGCGCCTTCGCTCATGACGAATCCGTCGCGACGAGCATCGAAGGGTCGGCTGGCACTCGCCGGCTGGTCGTTGGCGGTTGACATTGCGTTGATTGCCGCGAACGACCCAAATGTGAGGGGCGCCAGGGGCGCTTCGACGCCACCGGCGAGCATCACTTCGGCTTCGCCCGAGCGTATCAGCCGAAATGCTTCTCCGACTGCCACGGCCCCAGAGGCGCAACTGTTGGCATTTGCCACAATCGGTCCGTGTAGTCCAAGCGCCATCGCCACATTCGCGGGTGCCGCGCCGCCAAAGACGGAGAGCGCCAGGTTCGGACTGACGCTACCCGCGCCGCCCTGCAGGTACAGCCGGTGCTGCGCTTCGCCGTACGCCACCCCGCCCAGCGCGCTCCCGATGTAGCAGCCCGCCTCGCGTGGCAGGCATTCTCGCAGACCAGCGTCGGAGGCAGCTTGCAGGCTCGCGGCGACAGCCAGTTGCGAGTAACGTTCGAGGCGATGGACCCTGCGCGCATCCATAAATTCGGCAGCATCGAAATCCGATACCTCCGCGGCCAACCTGGCACGGAACGGGGTCGCATCGAAACGTGTCACCCTACCCACCGCGGACTGGCCGTCAGTCACACCGCGCCACAGCCCCACTGGTCCGCTGCCGATTGGCGTCAAGGCGCCAATGCCGGTGATCACGACACGTCGTCTCGTGGCGCTCATCGGGGCTCCCCCATGTCGTGCAGGTTTGGGGAAGTCTCGGCAAGAGCGCGAAACCGTCCGAGCGTCTTGCGAGCGATGTTATCGATAAAAAAGTCGCCGATGATCAGCTGCACGAGCACATCGGGCACACACGGCCAGTTCGGTTGGAATGAGTGCCAGATCGACACGTGCGTCCCACGCGTACGCCCCTCCAGGGTCCAGGCGACGTGCATGCCTCGCGTCACGCCGCCGATGTGATGGAACTCTATGCGATAGTGGCAGGGGATACAGAGCTGCTCCGCCAGCCATTCAACGGGGATGCCATCCCGGGTAGCGGCCATGTGCAGGACTCGACGACGCGCGTCCGCACTCTGCTCCAGGGTCCGGACCCAACGATAGTGAGGTAGCAGCTCCGGCCAGCGAGGTGTGTCACACGCCAACGCGTAGATCCGCGCTGGTTCGGCGTACATGAACAGCGATGTGGTGGTCTGCATGGTAGATCGCGTGGGTGCGCTTCGGAGCTCGCGGAGCCGAGCGCCCGCGCGCGCTGTTGCACGAGCTATGCCGCGGCGCTTCGTCGCCGACAACTGTTGTCAACCCTTGCGGGCACGCAACGTGCTGTGCGGCCGCATGGTGCGGCTGGGCTACGACGCGGTTATCGTGGGCGCCGGGCCGGCGGGAAGCATGAGCGCGGCGCTGTTTGCCCAACAAGGCCGCCGTGTGCTGCTGGTTGACGCGGCGCTCTTTCCGCGCTCGAAACCGTGTGCGGAACTGATCAGCCCCGGAGGTGTGGAGATCCTGCGTCGCACGCGGGCGTTGCCAATGCTCGGCAGCGGTCGCTGGCTAAGCGGCATGGAACTCCGATCACCTGCTGGCGCGTGCCACATCTTGCGCTGGAGCGCCAGCAACACGCGTCAGGCGCTGTGCGTCGCGCGCACCGAGCTGGATACCACCTTGCTGGAGTTCGCACGTGCGTGTGGCGCCGAAGTCCACGAGCGGTTCAGGGTTCGTGGCATCGCGTGCGAAAAGGCACGCGTCGTCGGGGTTATCGGACCGCGTGGTGAATGCATCCGGGCCGACCTCACCGTTGGCGCCGACGGCCTGCACTCGATCGTCGCGCGTGCGCTGGGGTTGCGCCACCGCCGGGTCTGGCCCAGACGGCTCGGTTTGACCGCGCATTTCAACCAGGTCCACTGGCCGCAAGATACTGGCACGATGCGCATATCGGCGAACGGCTACGTCGGCGCGGCGCCTGTGGATAACGCCGGTCGAGTGAGCGTCGGTCTGGTGCGTGGCCTGCCCCGCGGTAGGCTGGGCGCCTCGGGTACCGCCCTCACATCCACGCTGCGGAGCGACTATCCGGACCTGTATCAGGAGCTGTCCACCGGACAGCTGGAGGGTCACGTCGCTGGAATGGGTCCGCTGGCGACGCGCGTGCGCAAAACCAGCGGGCGTGGCTATGCGCTCGTCGGCGATGCAGCGGGCTTTCTCGATCCGTTCACGGGCGAAGGCATTTTCCGGGCGCTTCGGAGCGCGGAGCTCCTTGCCGAAAACCCGAGCGGTTACAGCATGAGGCGACGTGTCGTATTCGGACGCAAAGAACGACTGATCTCGATGGTCCAGGTCGTCGTGCAAACGCCAGCGCTTCTCGATTTCGCCGTCAGACGACTGAACGAGCGCCCGTTGGTGGCTTCCGAGCTGGGAGCCATGCTGGGCGATGTGCTCGAGCCGAAGATCTCCATAGCCTGGCGCCTGCTGGGCCCCTGACCCGATGTACACGGCCAGTCGCAGGCCTTCGCGGACGTCCTCGAGCTCCAGTACGCTGCCCATCACCTCCGGCAGAGCGAAATTGACGAGTGCAGGGCCGTGCTTTCCAGGCGTCGCGGCGACACGCAGGCGGGTCTCGCCTCTGGCTTGATCGAATGTCTGCCACGTCGCCAGCTGGTGAACGATCCCGAAAGCGCGGCTCTGCAACTCGCGAGCCGCGTCTGGTGGAGCCACACTCCGCGTCGACCTGTCGAGTTCCCGCTCGGCGACCTGGTCGAAGTGGTCGCCATTAAAATGTGAGAGGATCAGCAGATCGGGGTGGTACATCCGCGAGCTTCAGGAGCATGGTCGCGAACGCTGACGCCGAGGCGCCCAGGAGACAATGCCAGCAGTTGGCGTAGGTGTGATGCCGGCGAATGTCGGGATGAAAGATGACGGAGTCGAAGTATCCGACTCAGAGGCGCATTTGTCACCGGCCGGCGGGGTATTGGCGTCGGCCCTCGCGGGTCCGGGGACAAGGTGGGCTCCCACCAGCGGCGCGACTGCCGCAAGGCGGCACAGTATGCGCTGAGGGCTGGTTAATGACGCCGCCATCCGCGCCGGTCCCGGCGGTAGGACAAGCCTGCCACCGCCGAGCGCAAAAAACGCGCCGCGGAAGACTTTGGCTATCCGAGCGAGGGCGAGCTCGCGCGGCTCCTGCGCGCTGTGCCACGCCGCGTCGACAAGCACGGCCAGACCACTCGTCCAGGACCTGTGCGACGAGGCGCTGCTGGCGCTGCTCA
>JAFAWJ010000338.1 GCA_019242065.1 Chloroflexota bacterium | reverse complement strand
GCCCGAAATCGGATGGCTCAGGTACGAGCCCGCCTGAAACAGGATGAACGGCGAGATCAACCCGAGTCCGAGCGCGGCCATGCCGCACGCGGGTCCGTACAGGGTGCGCGCCGTCCACGCGGTGGCGCCGATCAAGACCGCGCACGCGAGTGGCCCGACCAGCCACTCGAGACCTACCAGCCTCCCCAATGCATAGAACAGCGCCGTACCGGGCGCGTACTGCGAGAACATGCGGCCTTGCCAGATGACCTCGAACGGTCCTTTGAACGCCTCCGGCACGGGGGGCGCGGGCAGCGACAGTTGTCCCGAGGCAAAGAGGCCGGCCTGGAACGTGTAGGACACGGCGTCGAGGATGTGCGGCAGCTGGTGATATTGCTCGGTCGCCACCAGCGCGGCGGCCAGCAGCCACGCCACAAGCGGGACTTCGTGCTCCAGACGCCCTATCAGCCATGCGTTTCCGCTCTGCCGCGCCAGACCGTGTGTCGGTGAGATCTTCGGTGTCCAGACACGGACCTTCCCGTCTGGGGTTTGTTCGTTGCTAACAGATGCCGAGCCGCGAGCCGCGCGTCCCGTCCAGCGTTGCGCGAACGTGAAGAGCATCTTCAGCCCGAGCGCGGCCAGCACCAGTCCAAACCCCGCCGCGACGCTGCGCCCCAGCAGCTCCAACACCCCCGCCGCAAATGGCGCAGGCTGCTCGGGGAAATACCAGGGCGGCAGCGGCTGGATGCCCTGCCCACGGTCGACCACCCAGCGCGCGTTGCGGCTGTCCCGATCCAGCTCGAGCCCTTCGCGCTGATCGCCGGCCGCGTCGACCAGCCACACGCGTGCCACCGCCTCCGGCCGACGCAGGTCGACGTCCACTCGAAAGTCGGTTGGCAGCGGCGCATTGGCCACCAGCGGCTGGCCAGTCGTCAGGTCGGTGAGCGCCAGGTGCTCCCAGCGGCTATAGCTCGATTCGTCGCGTAAAAACGCGTCCAGCTGATACAGCGGAGTGCTCCGCAGGCCGGCGATCAGCAGCGGATTCCGATCGTCGGACGAGGTCGTGTCACTCCCGTCGATCTGATACTCGCGCTCTTCGGGCGACGGTTGCTCCAGCACGACGTGCTGCCAGGAACCCGCCAGCGACGATGGCACGCTGTGGGTCTCACCGTCGACGTCGACCAGCACTTCGCCGGTCGCCGCGTTGGCCAGCAGGCTGACGTGCACCGGAAACGCGGCGGGCGCCTGCTCGCCGAGGGCCAGCAGCGCCAGCGCAACCAGCCCGGCGACGACGAGCCAGGTGGGGACGTGTCGAGCAGTAAATCGCCGCCGATCAGCCGGAGTCGGCGTTGCGGTCGGATGCGCGTCGTTCGCGAGACCTGGCCTCGCCGCCGGCCCAGAAAGCGTCGCCACGTACAGTCTGGCGGTTACGCCGCGCGGCGGTCAGGCCTCGTTTTCAGCCTGGACGCCAACCTCGACAAACTTGACGCGCGAGGCGCCGCACCGCGGGCACTTGCGCGGCAAAACCGTGTTCACGACTTCGAGGTGGCAGGTCAGACACTGCCAAGTCGTTTCCGTCTCGGCCGCGCGCGTGCGGAGCGCACCCGTCTTGTCAGTCATTGGTCTCGCGCGGACAGTGTAGCGCTAGCGGCGGATCGGCGGCGGCGCGAAGAACACGTCCTCGACACGTGTCTCGACCGTGTGCACGTCCTCCGCGCCGAGACTGCGCAGTCGATCGACGAGCGCCGTGACCAGGTGCTCGGGCGTGGACGCGCCGGCCGTCACCCCGACTCGCCGCGCAGCCTTCAGACAGGCCGGATCAAGGTCGGCCGCGGTGCCGAGCAGGTAGGCCCGCGCGCCGGCGATCTCGGCGACCTCACGCAGACGATTCGAGTTGGACGAGTTCGGCGACCCCAGCACCAGGACCACATCGGCATGCTGCTGCTCGACCAGTGCGCGCACCGCTTCCTGGCGGTTCGTCGTCGCGTAGCACACGTCGCCCGCCTCGGGCCCGACCATGGACGGGAAGCGCTGCCGCAGACGTTCCACGATGCCCGCGACGTCGTCCACGCTGAGCGTCGTCTGGGTCGCATAGGCCACCTGGGATGGGTCCTCAACTTGCACCGTGTCGGCGTCCTCGAGCGTCTGGATCAGTTTGACGTGGTCCGGCGCCTCGCCCATGACGCCCTCGACTTCGGGATGCCCCGCGTGCCCCACGAACAGAATCGTGTAGCCGTGGCCCGCGTAGCGCAGCACGGCGGCGTGCACGCGTGAAACCAGCGGACACGTGGCATCCAGGCTGACGAGGTCTCTCGCGACCGCTGCCTGCCTGACCGTCGGCGCTACGCCGTGAGCCGAAAACACTGCCGTCGCGCCGACGGGGATCTGGTCCGTCTCCTCGACAAACACCGCGCCCCGCGCGCGCAGGTCGTCGACCACCACCTTGTTGTGGACGATCTCGTGGCGCACGTACACGGGCCGTGCGTCGTTCGGGGCGCGCGCCTCGAGCGCCAGTTCGACGGTCCGAATGGCGCGCTCGACCCCGGCGCAAAAGCCCCGCGGAGCCGCCAACAACACGGTGAACGACATGTCTGTCGGCAAGTGTAGGCGAGCCGTCAGCCTGGCCACAGGTCGCCGACCGTAAAGCCTTCGGGAAACGGATCCTCCGCATCCAGCACGTACTGGCTGATCCCCGAGATCCACGCGCTGCCCGTAATCGTCGGCACCACTGCCGCGTACGGCCCGACCCGCGTCTCCTCCACGAGACATCCAGTGAACACCGTGCCCAGAATGCCCTCGTGTCGGAACGCTTGCCCCAGGCCGAGTCGGCCGCGCGCGTGCAGCGTGGCCATGCGGGCGCAGGTGCCCGTCCCACACGCCGACCGATCCAGCGCACCCGTCCACGTATCCGGCCGCTGCCAGTCGAAGTCGCCCGTCGAGATGACCACGGCGTTGCGCATGTCGGCGTCAGGTCCCAGGGCCGGCCCTGATAGTTGCGCCACACTGAACCCCGTCACCTCGGGATTGGACGGATGCGCCACCGGCAACTGCTCGCGCGCCGCGGCCTTGAGCATCTCGCCGATACGCACGATCTCGCGACCTTCGTCAGGGCTGAGCCGCAGCCCGAAGGTCGCGGCGTCGGCGATGACGTAGAACATGCCACCGTAGGCCACGTCGACCACCACGCTGCCCAGACGCGGCACCTCGAGCACCGCGTCGAGGTGGATCGCGAACGCCGGCACATTGCGAAAGGTGACCGTGCGCACCTTGCCATTGGCACATTCGGCCGTCACGCGCACCAGGCCAGCCGGCGCCTCCAGGACCAGTTCGGTGACCGGCTCGCGCATGGGCAGCATGCCCGTTTCGAGCAGCACGGTCGTCACGCAGATGGTGTTGCTGCCCGACATCGGCGGATAGTCGGTCTGTTCCATGATGACGAAGCCCGCGTCGGCTTCCGGGTGAGTCGGTGGCAGGATCAGGTTGCAGCACAGGCCCGGGTAGCCGCGCGGCTCGCGCAGCATGCGCTTTCGGAGCCCATCCGCGTGCTGCTCGAGGTACACGCGCTTTTCGAACATGCTGCCGCCCGGCACATCCAGCACCCCGCCGACGATGACGCGCCCCGGCTCCCCACCCGCATGCGCATCCACCGCGGTGATCATCCCACTCAGCCGCACGCCACCGAAAGCATAGAAGCTACCCGGGCTTGACGCTCGGCTGGCAGCGCGTAGACTGTGCGGCTTGTCTCACGCCGTCCTCGAAGTCGACAACCTGTCCAAACGTTACGGCGCCTTCACAGCCGTCGATCGAATCTCCTTCACTCTGCAGAAGGGCACGATTCTGGGTCTGCTCGGGCCCAACGGCGCTGGCAAGACCACCACGATCCAGATGCTCGTGGGGATCACCCTGCCCGACGGCGGCACCATCCG
>JAFAWJ010000256.1 GCA_019242065.1 Chloroflexota bacterium | reverse complement strand
TCGATCGCCAGGTCGGCGGTTTCCTTGTTCTCGGCGTTCATGATCGCGTGCTGCGCCGCCTTCACCTTCGGTTGGAGGCTCGAGGGCACCGCGTCTAGAACACTTGCAATCTTGTGCACCCAGCAGCGCTGTTCACGACTGTCTGGAAACACCTCGCGCAGCGCGCCCCAGAAGCCGAGCGCTCCATCTCCGATAGCGAGCACCGGCGCGCGCATGCCGCGTCGTTTCAGATCGCGCAGTAGCTCGGACCACGACTCGATCGACTCCCGATAGCCGTCGCCGACTGCGATGAGTTCTTTGTGCCCGTCCGCCCGCACGCCGATCAGGACCAGGCAGCACAAGCGCTCGTGCTCGAGTCGGATATTGAAATGGATGCCGTCAGCCCAAAGGTAGACGTAGTCAACCTGGCTCAGGTCATGGTGCTGGAAGGCCGCCAATTCCTGGCTCCACTCGCGCGTCAGCCGCTGAAGAATCGACGGGCTCAGCCCGGCCTCGCTGCCGAAGAACTCAGCCAACGCCGGCTCAAAGTCCTTCGTCGAGATACCCCGCAGATACAGCACCGGCAGCACTTCGGTGACTTTGGGAGACCGACATGCCCATGGTGTCAATGGCCACGGCGAACGCCCCAGTGGTGGCCGTAGGGGTGTCCGCTGGTGGCTAACGAAGGGTGTCCCCACCGGTGGCCAACGAAAGTCCCCACCCCGGGCTGAGTGTGCAGTTGGTCCTCCTTTCCCCGGGGTCTACAGCCCGGGTGAATGACGCACGGTACGCTGCGTAATCACCACCGGCCGATCCACAACTCTTGCAAATATCTCAACGTGAGGACGCCGAATGCTTGCGGCAGGAAATGGACGAGCGACTCTCGGCCTTCGGGCTGCGCGTCGTGCCGGAGAAGACGGCTCTGCTGCACCCGCAGAAATGGCAAATGACTGGCGTCATGGCGGTTCGCCGGTGCCTCGTTCTGGCGCCGGTGATCACGGATCTGCCCGCGCACAGGTGCCAGTTCTGGTGCCGCCGAACCTCTCCCGCGGATTGGCACGACGACGAAGACCTCGCGAGCTATGTCAACCAGGTTGATGGTCCGCTGGTCTTGGTCGGTCATTTCTACCGCGGCGCGATCACTCCGGCCGCCGGCACCAGGTACCCACCCGCTCGCAACGGGCAGACCGGCGGTTTGATGGAGGAGCCTCGTACACTCAGCTCGAACCGGCATGGCGCGTTTTGGCCCTCAGGAGCGTAGGGAATTTCTGCAACTGAAAGACCTGTGTTACCAGGGACTGGATACACACACGCTGCTGGCCACCATCGGACTGCGCCTGGCTGAGGCGCTGCGGGCCGATGGCACGTGCATGGTGCAACTCGATCCCGCAACAGCCCTGCCTATGTACGTGATCAGCCAGGGCTGGCCGGACCGCGCATTCCGACCGATGATCGATCATGCCCTGCTTCGGACGCCGACGGCCGACCCGGGCAGACTCGTGGAACGCGGCCAACGCGCCGTCGTAACCGAGTCGCTCGTTGCCAACGACCAGAGTTTCGATCGGGACCCGTACTTCGTCCACCATATCCTGTGGGGAGGCTTTCGCCACGAGATCCAGACGATGTGCGCCAGCGGCTCGCGCGCGCGTGCGCTGCTCACGGTCACCCGCCGCGCCAGGTCGGGTGTGTTCGACCCCAAGCACCTGCGTTTGCTGGACGCGCTGGCGCCGCACGTGGCCGCGGCTGTGCGGGCCAGCGCGGTGCGCGAGAGGTTAGCCGGACTCAACGAGGGTGAGACCGGCATGATCGTTTTGAACGAAAACGCTACCGTCGAGATGGCCAACGTCGCCGGCCAACGCTGGCTAGCGCGCGACAACGTTCAGGGGTTGCCAGGGTATGTCTGGGCCGTGCAGGTGCTAGCCAGCACCCTTCGATACGCTGGCAGCGCCGACGGTGCGGATCATGTGCCCGAGTTCGAGTTGGCCGATCCTGCCACGGGCGTCCTGCACTTACTACATGCCGAACGCCTGCAGCCTGAAGAAGCTCATCGCGTGCTCATCCTCATCGAGCCGATCCGTCGGGTCGAACGTACGCAGACGCTCGAGCAAATGGGCCTGACACACCGCGAGGCGGAGATCATCTTGGGACTGCTCCGCGGCCGCGCGACAATTGCTCTCGCGAGCGACTATGGTATTTCTCACCACACCCTGATAGCCCATCAGCGGAATGCTTTTGCGAAGCTGAGCGTCTCGTCACGTCGCGCCTTGATGGCGCACCTCTTCGCGGGTCTGCAGACGAACCGTCCCTGACATCTCCCCACTAATGGGGAATAGTCCGGGGACCAGCGAATGTCGATGCTCGGGAAAGTCCATCCGCGCAACAGAGCGGAGTTCTCGGGAGGATACGTGGATTAATGGCAATCAGTGTGATGGCATTTCCGGTAGCTCAGGACAGGCTAACCGATTTGCGCGCGATGCTCGATGAGCTGAATGGTTCCCGTCATCTGCGCACCGCCGAGGTCCATCAGCGTGCGGGCGTCCACGAGCGCGGTTACGTCCAGAAGCTGCCCAACGGCCAATGCCTGTACCTGGCAGTGTTCGACAGCGTGGAGTCTGAATCCGCCCTTGCACGCGTGATGCAGGCTAACGCCGCGGACGCGGAGTATGGACCCTGGATCTTCGAGCGGCTGCAGCACGTCTTTCGGATGGACCCCGGCCAGGGAATACCACCGACCGCGGAGTTCGTGTACGACTCGCAAGTGCCTGTGACTCAGCCGAACCTCGGTCCTTCGGCGTGATTGGCAGTGTTGCACCAGATCGAACACCCGCGATTCGAGCAATCCACGGTGGATCGACGCGAGCCGCTGCGCGACGTCGTCGTCGGAGAGGTCAGGCGTGGTCGTGTTCCACGCAGATGCGAAGAACTTACCGCGCAGCGGTTGATCCGGCTTCGACGTCCGCGCGGCGAGAGCAGTGATCATGCTGAGGCGCGTCCGGGATCTGCCCGGCAGGGTCCCAGTAGCCGGCACCCGTTACTTGCCTGATGCGCTTGCTGGTTGATGTGCTCGCAGGAATCGTCGCGGCAGGGCACCTCGAGCATCCCGTCAGGGTCGGCATCGACGGTCCATCCGCGGCTGCAAACACGACTGTGGCTGACGCGCTGGGCAGCCGGCTCGGCGAGCTTGGCAAGGAGGTCGTGCGTGCGACGATCGAGGACTTCCATCGACGACATCGAAGGACTCTCACCGGTGCTCCGCCATAGCCGACGATTCCGATACAGCTGGCCGAGGTGTAGTTGATGTGCGTCACACCCTTGCCAGGGCCGAAACATTGGAGGTTGGCGGCGGCATGCACAGAGCGGACCGGCACGACGAACCGCAAGCCATCAGCCGATGCCAGTTCAGTGCTGCACAACGCTGCGGTCAGTGGCAGGGCAGCATGTGCCTCGACCAGGCGTGCATTGGCGTTGGTGATCGTCTCCGATTGCAGATCGTCGTGCGTGATCCACGCCAGTCGACAGGGCTGCAACCTCTGGGCGCACCAGTGGTTTGAGCCCGACGTTGCGCGCTTCGGCCAGCAGGGCCGCGCACACGCTAATCCGTAGATCGTCGGCGCGTGCGCCGTGCTCGTTTCGGACCATGCTGTAGCGGTTAGTCAACGCTTCAGGTGCCTGGCTATTCTCAGGTGGTCGACCCAGTTCGCCGACCGTCGCGACTGCCTGCTCGATCCGCTCCCGCGGCCAAATGCGCGACAACCGGCTGGCGCACGCTGCCATCGAGCTTCGACTGGTCCAGCGCCAACAGGCTGAGGCCGCGTAGGAGCAGCGCAGCGATGTCTAGATGACCGATGGTACGCAGCCGCCGGCTCTGCTCTTGTCGGTCTAGCCGGGCCAACAAGTCGGTGAGCAGTCTGTCGAGCACATCCAGCACGTCATCTTGTGGGCTGTCTTGCAGCGTGCAGGCGAACGTCACCAGTGCGGCCACGCCGCGTTCAGCGGGCATGCCCTCGATGGCCTGGCACGGGCGGTGCAGGCCGTGTTGCAGTCAGGTTCACAATGGCGCGAATGGACTGGAACCGGACGGACTCTCATCATGCAAGTGGCACCGCGACCCCGCGTACCGCGCCGGCGCTGTTGATGGCTGGCCGCGAGTGGCGGGATCCAGCGTGGCTCACGGACGGACGGCCACGGTCGACGCCATCTGGACGCGCGCGAGCTACACGATGACCGTGAGGGCCTGGCGCTCTGGCTCCATGAGCGGCACGTATGCCTGCCACGCTCTCGCCAGGCGCCGCACGCCTTCTTCCATGGCCGACGGCTCGAGGCCAAACGGCAACCGCAGGTACTCGGAAAAACCGTTGTCGGCAGATGCGACGGGACCTGCCACTACCGAAACGCCGTGCCGCAGCGCCACCTGGGCGAACTCGGGCGCCGTGCCGTAGGGCAGCCGC
>JAFAWJ010001044.1 GCA_019242065.1 Chloroflexota bacterium | reverse complement strand
GATCACGTGGCGGGCAATCTGCCCTACGGCGCCAGCAAGGGCGCGATGGACCGCATCGTGCTGGCCGCCGCGCGCGAGCTGGGGCACCTGGGCATCTCGGCCAACGTCATCAACCCGGGCGCGACCGATACCGGCTGGATGTCCCACGACCAGATGCGCGACTACGCCAGACGCGTACCCCTGGGTCGCGTCAGCACACCCGAGGACTGCGCGCACCTGGTGTCCTTTCTCTGTTCGCCCGAAGGCGGCTGGATCAACGGACAGTTGCTCCACAGCAACGGCGGCGTCTAGCTCGCCCGACCTCAGGCTGGCCGTTGGCGGAGCACCAGGTCTCCGAACGGAACGGGCTGCTGGACCTCGATCAGCCCGCGGCGGAACAGCTCCAGGATCGCCAGGAACGTGGCGACCACCTCGTCAACCGTGTGGCCCGCCAGCGAACGGAACGACACCGACGCGGACGAGCGCAGCGCATCCAGGATGCGCACCCGCCGCTCGTCGACGCTGGCGCGGCTGAGACCTGGCAGCTCGATCTGCGTCGGCTGCACGTCGGCGGCGTTGAAGCGCCGCCACACGGCCAGCAATGCCTCGGGCTGCACGGGCAGCAACGGTGCCGGACCCGTCGCCAGCGTCGGCTCGCGCTGAGTC
Organism: Chloroflexota bacterium; assembly: GCA_019242065.1. The sequence continues at coordinate 1,428 of JAFAWJ010001044.1, read as the reverse complement.
GGGTACAGCCGTTCGCCGCGTTGCTCCAGGTCGCGCAGGACCTCGGCGGCGGCGCGAAAGACGCGATAGGTCGCCAGGCGCTCGGCCAGGTCCGAGGCGACGTCCTCGGCTTCTTCGTCAGTCTCCTCGGTAAGCAGCAGCGCCCGCGACTTCAGCAACAGCAGCTTGCCACCGATCACCAGGAAGTCGGCGAGCAGCTCGGGGTCCAGCGACGGCTGCGCGTGCACCTGCGCCATGTACTGATCGGCGACCTGCGCCAGGCTGACCTGGGTAATGGGCAGCCGCCGCTGCTCGATCAGCATCAGCAGCAGCTCGAGAGGCCCGTCGAAGGTCTCGAGGTGCAGCTCGAGCTGTGTCGCCGTGGCCGGGTTAGCTCGTGACTGTGCTGGCGGCACCGGCCTGTTTCATCTCACGAAGATAGCTGCGCGCGGCGGCCACCGGGTCGGGCGACCTGTCGATCAGGTCGACCAGCGCGCTGGCCACGATGGCCCCCGCCGCGCCAAGCCGGGCGACTCGGCGGACGTGCTCGGGTTGGGAGATGCCAAAGCCCACCACCAGTGGCAGCGGCGCGGACGTCTCGGCGCGCACGCGACCCAGAAAATCGCCGAGTGACGACGACAGGTCCGAGCGCACGCCGGTGACACCCACCAGCGCGACGCAGTAGATGAACACGGGGTCCAGGGCGGCCACGGCACGGATGCGCTGCGCGGTGCTGGTGGGAGCCAGCAGCGGGGCGAGGCCCAGACCGTTGGCGCGCAGCGCGGCGTGCAGGTCGGCAACTTCTTCGGCGGGCACGTCCGGCACGATCACCCCGTCGGCACCAGCCGCCGCGAGTTCGCGTGCGACGCGCGCGTCGCCGCGTTGGCGCAGCGGGTTGTAGTAGGACATCAGCGCGATGGGCGTCTCGGGCGCGCGGGCGCGCACGTTGCGCACCAGCTCGAGTGTGGTGTCCAGGCCGGCTCCGCCTTCGAGCGCACGGGCGTTGACGCGTTGCATGGTGGCGCCGTCGGCGAGTGGATCGGAGAAGGGCGCGGCGATCTCGAAACCGTCGGCCCCGGCGTCGAGGGCGGCCTGGGCGAGCGCCAGGCTGGTGGCGACGTCGGGGAAGCCGGCCATGACATACGGGAAGAGGCCGCATTCGCCCTGCGATCGCAGGCGCTCGAAGGTTCGCGCAAAGCGGCTCACGCCAGGTACTCCTCGTGGCCGGAGGCGGTCGCAACGGTGTGGATGTCCTTGTCGCCGCGTCCCGACAACGTGACCAGCGTCACTCCTGGGTGCGGATTGGCGCGCACCCACGCCAGGGCGTGCGCCGGCTCGAGGGCGGGCATGATGCCTTCACTGCGTGTCAACAGATAAAAGGCGTCCAGGGCGTCGACGTCGCCGACGGAGACGTAGCGGACCCGGCCAGCGTCTTTGAGAAACGCGTGC
>JAFAWJ010000914.1 GCA_019242065.1 Chloroflexota bacterium | reverse complement strand
CACCTCGCGGATCGTTCGCTGGACCCGACGTTCGACGCGGTCGACTGGCGGTCCGCGCCAGACGACCTGCGGACCTGGCAGCACGGGCGCACGGGCTATCCGCTGGTCGACGCCGGCATGCGCGAGCTGTGGCAGACGGGCTGGATGCACAACCGCGTGCGCATGCTGGTCGCGTCATTTCTCGTCAAAGACCTGCTGTTGCCCTGGCAGGCGGGAGTGCGCTGGTTCTGGGACACGCTCGTCGACGCCGATCTCGCCAACAACACGGTGAACTGGCAGTGGGCGGCGGGATCCGGCGCGGATGCCGCGCCCTTTACGCGGGTGTTCAATCCCACACTCCAGGCGCAGCGCTTCGATCCCGATGGCGAGTACATTCATCGCTACGTGCCGGAGCTTGCCAATCTACCGGCGCCGCACCTGCACGCCCCGTGGGAGGCGCCGCCGCAGGTGCTTGGCGACGCGGGGGTCCGTCTCGGGCAGACGTATCCGTTGCCCATTGTGGACCACGCCAGCGCCCGTCGACGTGCGTTGGATGCGTTCGCGGCGCGGAAGGCGGACTGACGGGGGTCTAGCCTAGACCGCGAGCAGTTCGGTGACAGCAGAGCGGTCCAGGGTCTCGACACTACCCTCAAGCGCCACTGTCCCGCCGTCCAGCACGTACATGTCGTCCGCAAGGCCGTCGGCAAAGTCCAGAAACTGTTCCGCAAGCAGGATCGACACGCCCAGGCGCTCGCGGACCTGGCGCAGCACGCGCCGAATTTCGAGCACGATCGACGGCTGGATGCCTTCGGTGGGTTCGTCCAGCACCAGCAGCCGTGGACTGGCGATGAGCGCCCGCCCGATCGCCAGTTGCTGCTGTTGGCCCCCCGACAGCATGCCGGCCTGCCGCTTGCCCATCTCGTTCAAAACCGGGAACAGCTCGTACACACTGGCGAGCCGCTCGGCCGCGCGTCGGCCGGACGCGGCTTCGAGTCCGACTATCAGGTTGTCGGTAACCGAGAGTTGCGGGAAGATCATGCGGCCCTGGGGCACGTAGCCGATCCCCAGTCGCGCACGCGCGTTGGGGCTGAGTCGAGTGATGTCGTGGCCGTCGAAGTCGATCCGCCCGGTGCGCGGGCGCAGCAGACCCATCAACGTCTTCAGCAGCGTCGTCTTGCCGACGCCGTTGCGCCCCAGCAGACACGCCGCCTGGTGACTCTGGACTGAGAGGTCGACGTCGGTCAGGACCACGCCGTCGCCGTAGCCCACTGTCAGCGCGTGAATCTCCAGCAGTGCCACGCGCTCAGACCGCCACCCGCTCGGTTGCATCGGACTTGCCCAGGTAGACCTCGATGACGCGTGCATCGTTCTGCACGGTCTCCATCGGACCTTCCACCAGGACGCTGCCCTGGTGCAGGACCGTCACCGTCGAACCCAGCTGCCGCACAAACGCCATGTCGTGCTCGACGATCAGCACCGCGCAGTCATGGTGGATGCTCCGCAAGAGGTCGGCGGTCCGTTCGCGCTCGGCGCGCGTCAGGCCAGCCACCGGCTCGTCGAGCAACAACAGTTTCGGGGTGTGCATCAGCAGCATCCCGATTTCGAGCCACTGTTGCTGCCCATGCGACAGCGTGCCCGCCCGCTCTCCAGCTCGCGCGCCCAGGCCCGTCAGCTCCAGCACCTCCGCCACGCGCTCACCGATGGCACCCACGGCCGGCCACAACAGACGCAGACCGGCGTCGCGCGAGCTGCCGGCGCATTCCAGGTTCTGTCGCACGCTCAAAGTCGGAAAGACGGCCGGAGTTTGAAACTTGCGTCCAAGACCCAGGTGGACCAGCTGATGGGGGGCCAACCGGCGGACGTCGTGGCCTGCGAACTGGACGTGGCCGCGCTGTGGACGCAGCAAGCCGGACACGATGTCCAGGAGCGTCGTTTTGCCCGCGCCGTTGGGTCCGATGAGGCAGCGCAGCTCGCCCGGCTGCAGGCGCAAGTTCAGACCGTTGAGGACGCGAATGCCGTCGAAACTGACGTGCACATCGGTAATGTCGAGCAGGGGTGCGTCGTCGGTCAAAAATTGCCCATCCACTTCAATCGGCCGGCGGAGCGGATCACGCCCATGAACCCGGCCGGGAACAGCAGCACGGTCAGAATGAACAGCGCGCCAATCGCGTACTGCCACAGGTCCGGAAACGACTCGCTGACCGCGGTTTGTGCCGAGCGGACGACGAGCGTCCCAAGCACGGCGCCAAAGAGCGTGCCGCGTCCGCCCACGGCCACCCAGATGACGATCTGGATGCCGAGCAGGATGCCCAGCGCGTCCGGATTGATAATGCCGACTTGAGGCACGTACAGCGCACCGCCCAGTCCGGCGAGTCCGGCGGCCAGGGCGAAGACCGCCGTGCGCGGAAGTGTCGGGTTGTAGCCGGAGAAACGGACGCGTTTTTCGTTGTCGCGCAGTGCAATGAGCAGCACGCCAAAGCGCGACTTTGCCAGCGCAAGGCTCAGCACGATTGCCGCGCCGAGAACCACGACCGTCAGCCGATACAGGTTGGCCTGGACCGCCGGGTTCTTCAGGGGCGCGCCGAACAGCGTGCTGAAGTTCGTCAATCCGTTGGTGCCCCCGGTGAATGGCTGCTGCCCGATGAACAGGATCGTGGCGATGAATGCCAGGGCCTGGGTGATGATGGCGATGTACACGCCGCTGACGCGCGTGCGACTCAGGAGAAAGCCCAGGCAGCCGCCGGCGGCGGCCGGGACCAACATCGCGGCAAGTACCGCGAAGAACGGATTCGCGAATAGCACCCAGAACGCTGGCAGTGCCGTCAACCCACTCCAGTCCATAAAGTCGGGCAGGGCGCCGTTGGACGCCTCCAGCTTCAGGTACATGCCGAAGGCATACGCGCCCAGTCCGAAAAAGACGCCTTGCCCCATGCTGAGGATTCCGGCGTAGCCCCACAGCAGGTCCAGGCCAAGGGCGACGATGGACAGGCAGAGAAACTGGCCCAGCAGATTGAGACGGAATGGGTCGAGCACCAGCGGAAACACCAGCAGGAACACGGCCAATGCGACTGCGGCCAGGCCGATACCTCGCCAGTTGACTCCGAGCAGCGTGAAGGTTGTGTTGGATTCGCGAGCCAGGTCGACCTCGCGTGGGGCGAGGGTCGCGCCGGACTCGAGCGGACTGCCCGCGACGGGAGTCGCCATCTAGCGACTCCTCGTCTTGACGAAGCCCGACGGCCGGAACTGCAGAAAGGCGATCACCGCCGCGAACACCAGGGCCTGGGCGATCGACACCGACAACTGCAGGCTCAATACTGACGACAGCCCACCAATACTCGCGGCCGCGCCGACGGTCCCGATCAACTGACCGACACCACCCAGCACGACCACCATGAAGGCCTGGACGATGTAGTCCGAGCCGATGAACGGTCCGACCGGACCCAGCAAGCACAGAGCGGCTCCGGCCAGCCCGGCGAGTCCGGTGCCGAGGGCGAAATTGAGCGCGTCCACACGGTCGGTCCGCACGCCCAGACAGTCCGCCATGGCGCGGTCCTGGGTGACGGCGCGGACCAGTCGGCCCGCGCTGGTCCTGTACAGGTAAAAGTACACCCCGCCAAGAGCGACGATGCTCAAGCCCAGGATGAACAACCTGGCATACGACAGTGACAGGTCGTCGGTAACTTGCAGCGCGCCGTCGAGCCACGTCGGTGTGGCGACCGTGACGTTGGGCGCACCGAAGATGTTCTTGGCGGCCTGCTCCAGCACCAGCGCCACGCCCCAGGTGGCCAGTAACGTATCCAGCGGTCGCTTGTAGAGAAACCGGATCAGGACGCGCTCGAGTATCCAGCCGAACAGGGCAGCGACGAGGAACGCCGCGGGGAGTGCCAGGATGAAGCCGTTGCCGGCAGCTTGTGGACCGAACATCGCGCCCATCACGTTGCCGCACACGTAGGCAACATAGGCGCCGATCATGATGAACTGCCCGTGCGCCATATTGATCACGTTCATCAGTCCGAACGTGATGGCCAGCCCGAGCGCCACCAGCAACAGGATGGAGGCAACGCTCAGGCCGTTGAAGACCCCGAGTACAACCAGCGGGTCCATCGGTCAGCGACTCGAGCTACGCACCGCTGGTCACGGACGGGCCCCAGGCGTAGGTCTTGAGATAGGGATCGGGCTTGAGCGGCTGATCGCCGGAGTCCCAGACGACGTCGAATTGTCCGTCGGAGGTCGCTTTGCCGATCATCGCTTTCTGATAGATGTGCTGCGTCGCACCATCGATGGTCACCGTGCCCTGGGGCGCGTCGAAGGTGACACCGTCCGCGGCGGCGCGGACTTCATCCACGTCGGTCGAGCCCGCCTTTTTCACGCTGGCGGCCCACAGGTACACGGCGGCGTAGGCGTGCTCGATCGGATCGTCGGTGACCTTCTGGTCGCCGTACGCGGCCTTGTAATTGTCGACAAACGACATGTTGGCGGTGGCTTTGACGCTCTGGAAATAGTTCCAGGCCGTCAACTGCCCGGTGAAGTTGTCGGCGCCGATGCCTGAGACTTCCTCTTCCGCGACGCTGACGGACATGACGGGCATCGAGTCGGCGGTGAACCCGGCGGCCTTCATTTGCTTGAAGAAGGCGACGTTACTGTCGCCGTTGAGCGTGTTGAACACCACGTCGGGCTTGGATGCCTTGATCTTGCTGACGACGGCGCTGTAGTCGGTATTGCCGAGCGGGGTGTAGTCCTCCGCGACCGTCGTGCCGCCTTCGGCTTGCAGCTGAGCCTTGATGACTTTGTTGGCAGTGCGTGGGAACACGTAGTCGGACCCCAGCAGGTACATCTTTTTCAGGTTCTGCTGGAGGAGATAGGTAACGGCCGGGATGATCTGCTGATTGGGCGGGGCCGCGATATAAAAGATGTTCTTGGACGCCTCGAGCCCCTCGTACTGGACCGGGTAGTACAGCAGGCCATTGTTCTGCTCGACCACCGGCAGCACGGCTTTCCGCGATGCGGATGTCCAGCAGCCGAAAATCGCCGCGACCTTTTCGTCCTGCAGCAGGAGCTTGGTCTTGTCGGCGAAGGTCGGCCAGTCGGATGCACCGTCCTGGACGACGGGCGTCAGTTGACTGCCGAGGACGCCGCCAGATTTGTTGATCTCGTCGATGGCCATCAGCGAGGCGTTCTTGACGGCCACTTCGCTGATGGCCATGGTGCCGCTCAGGGAGTTGAGCACGCCGACCTTGATCCCGCCGCTGCTTGCCGCGGCGCTGGCGGGCGCGGTGGTGGCACCCGCGGCAGCGGCCGCCGCGGTCGTCGGCTGCGGGGCTGCCGCCGTGGTGGGCGCCGCGGCCGGCGCAGCGCTGCTGCTGCAGGCCACGAGCAGGCCGCTCACGCTGGCCGCGAGACTGGCGCCAAGCGTCAGGCGCAGGAACCGACGGCGCGAGGGATTTCCAGGCGCCACGGGATGGACCATGTTATGTTTGACCTCGCATAAGGGGATTGGCAGGCACCTGTCGGCGTTGTCGCTTGATCAGGGCTGGGGACGTCGCGGTGCCTGGCCCTTATGCTTTCAGTTCGCCGCTGCCGGTTACTTTGGAGCCTTGGACCAATTTCGCGTCGCAGAAATTGGACAGAGTGTCCAGAAACGCAAGGGCGTCAGAGGGACATATCCATCCTGAGCAGCACCACCGTGAAGGCTCATAAACTGACTCGGCGAGACGTGCTGCGAGTCCTCGGGTCGGCCGCGCTTGCGCTGCCGGTCTTGAGCGCGTGCGCGCCCACGCTGCCCTCGAGCACCAGTACGCCCGCGGCTGCGTCGACGACCGCGCTCACGAGCGTCGTACCCACCTACCGGCTCACCACCTTTGGGCCGCCCCCCGACTTTCCGAGCCACGGGCCCCAGTACCAGAACGGGTACATCAGCTATCCGCGCCAGCCGGCGAAGGCGCTGCCCAGCCAATCGCCAGGTGGTGGCGGGACGTTGACCGCGTTCATGGCTGCGTACCGTCAGGCGCCGGTGCCACTCGAGCAGAACGACGCGTGGCAGGCTATCAACAAGCAGCTCAACACCACAGTCCAGATGAACGTCGTGGGTTTCGCGGATTACCCGACGAAACTGGCAACGCTCATGGCGGGTAACGACCTCCCGGATCTCATTCATCTGGTCAATGGTCGAAACGCGGCTCCGAATCTGCGAATCCCATTGCTCGGCCTGCGATCGGCTCCGGGTTCTTCAAAGTGCGCGAGATCTATGACGCGGAGATCGGCACGGACTACGTGCCGACGAACGCCGACGATCTGAAGCGTGTCTTACAACAGCTGAATCGACCCCAGGAGGAGCGCTGGGCGACGGCCAGCTACCAGGGTAACGCCTACGATCTGGCGCAGTACGCACAGATGTTCGGCGCACCCAACAACTGGCAGCGCGACCAATCTGGAAAGTTGGTCAAGGATTACGAGACCGAGGCCTACAAGTCCGCGGTTGGCTATGTGCGCGACCTGGCGGCGGCCAACCTGTTTCACCCCAACTCGAATACGTACAATATCGTCTCGGCGCGGACCGATTTCGTGGCACGCAAGTTCGTCGTGCACCTGGAGGGTTGGAACCCGTTCCAGGATTTCGCCCGCCAGGGTTGGCAACTCAACCCGCACACGACCTTCGGAGCCATTTACCCGTTCGCCGCCGACGGTGGGACGCCGATCTATTATCTCGGGCCCGGATTCATCGGCGCGACGGCGAGTACTACACCGTGGACGACCACGGGAATCCTCTCCCCACGCAGAAGGCGGCCTCCTCCGGTGAAGTACCGTGGCGCTACATTGCCGTGCACCCGCCGGTGATCTACAACGCGTATACGGATTATTTCACGAAAACCGTCTACGACGCGGAGCAGGTGCTGATTCCGCTGGGCGTGGCGGATCCGACTTTGGAGTACTACTCGTCCACTGACTCCTCGCGGGGGGTTCAGTTGAAGCAGGTGATAGTGGACGGCTTGACTGACATCATGGCGGGCCGGCGGGCGATGAGTGACTACGACCAACTTGTCCGAGACTGGGTTGGCAACGGTGGCGACCAGATCCGGGGTGAGTATCTCGCGCAGATGAACGCCTCCAACTGAGCGAGTCACCCTTTACGCCGCTGTCAACACCCTGGTGTCCTCGACCGACACGTTGATGGCCGACTCGTAGTGGGCAATCAACGTGTCCACTTGCCGCGCCCAGGTCCGTTCGCGGGCGGACTGGAGTCCCGCCTGACCGTGCCGCGCGCGGAGCTCGGGGTCGTCGCGATACGCTCGCAGGCTGGACTCCAGGGCGAGGTTGTCCTCCGGGGCGAACAGCAATCCCGTGCGAGCATGCTGCACGAGGTCCACCTGGCCGCCAACCGTCGTGGCGATCACGGGGAGGGCGGAGGCCATGGCCTCCAGCACCACGTTGCCGAACGTCTCGGTATCCGATGGAAAGACGAAGACGTCGGCTGAAGCATAGGCGGCTGCGAGCTCGGTGCCGTGCAGCGGTCCGGTAAATGTCACCGGCAGTCCATCAAACAGCTGTTGGAGCTGCTCCCGCTGCGGACCCGAGCCCACCAGCGCCAGGTGCGCACCCTCCAGTTGCGCCATGGCTCCGACCAGTCGCTCGAGCTTTTTCTCACGCGCCAGGCGGCCGACAAACAGCATCAGCATGCTGTCCGGACGCGCGCCGAGCCGCGCCCGCATCTCTTCGGACCGGCGGCGCGGGGTGAACAGGCTCGAATCGACACCCCGCAGCCACAGCGCCAGGCGCTGGAAGCCGCGTGCCCGCAGCTCCGCGAGCGTGGCGCGGGACGGGCACAGAGTGGTGGCGGTGCTGTTGTGTACCGCGCGCAGCAGGCTCCATGCCCAGTCCTCCAGCCAGCCGAGGCCGTACAGTCGCGCGTAGGCCGGCAGGGCCGTGTGATACGTCGAGATGACCGGGAGTCCGCGCGACCGCGCGTACTTGAGTCCGCCGAAGCCGTTGGTGACGGGGCCGGCCAGGTGCACGACGTCCGGACGAAACCGGTCGATCGCGCGCCAGACGCCTTGCGTTGGAAATCCCAGGCGTACTTCGGGGTACAGGGGGAAGGCGATCGAGGGTGAGGCGAGCACGCGGACGCCGGGGAGCGGCTGGGTGTTGCCGGCTGGCGCGACGATGAGTGGCTGCCAGCCGGCGGCGAGCAGACCCAGCGAGGTCCACTTGAGGGTGTTGACGATGCCGTCGACACGTGGCAGGAATGTCTCGGTGAAGACCACGACACGTCTTGAAGGTGAGGAACTTCGCATGTGGCAGTTAGCTGAGGAACACGATCGGCAGCGCGGTCAGTGCACCGACGACGACCTGGGCCGGCGTGTGGCGCCGCTGGTACACGCGCGCCCAGGCTATGCCCACCGCCATCGCCAGCAGCGCCAGCGTCAGCGGCCCGGCGCCGCTGGCCGAGTAGGCGACCAACACCAGGCTGCTCGCCGAGGCGGCGTGATAGCTGACCTTCCAGCGCAACGTGAGGCACGCCAGCACCGCCATCTGGATTGATATCGCGAGCGCCAGGCCGCGGATGCTGGGCGGTGCACCGAAGCGCGACAGGAGCCACGCCATCGCGGCGCAGCAGCCGGCCGTCACCGCCGCTGGCAGAAGCCGCTCGCTGCGCTCCCGCAGGTCGACGGCACTCGCGCGGCCGGTGCGTACCAGGGCCAGCGTCAACGCGGTGGGAATGACGCAGCCGGTCAGTAGAAACGCGGCCACGCTCAGCCCGGTTCCAGGAGTTCCGCCGGCGTGGATCGCGGCCAGCAAGGCGGTGGGCACCGCCAGCACCGGCGGAAGTCCGAGCAACGACAGGAAACGGGCGAGCGAATCGGAAGGGCGCGGACTAACCGCGGTGCGCAAGCGCAGCCAGGCTAGTTTCGCTGAACCTTCGGATCCGCCGGGTCGTTGCCATGGGCTGTCATGACCAGCCTATGCGGAGTGGCGTTAAGGTACGTGGAACTCAGGCTTAAGTCACGTGACTGAGTGTGTTAAGTGCTCGTGCGCAGAGCATCATCCCAGCCAGCCTCGCGTGTCATGTCTTCCAGCGTTTTTCCCTTCGACTCTGGTAGCAAGAACGTCAGCAGGAAGCCGCCGGCACAGACGGCTGCCACCGAGAGCTGCGCACCCTGAATGTGGAATTTGTCGAGCAGAATAGGCAACGCGAACGTCCCGAGAAACGCGCCAAGCTTGCCAGCCGCCGCGGCCAGACCGTGGGCCGTGGTGCGTACGTCTACCGGAAAGATCTCCGCCGGATACACGAAGGTTGTCGTGTTGGGACCGAACTCCGTGAAGAAATAGCCGACGCCGTAGGCGACCATGAATGGGACCACCGCGTCGGCGACGCCCGGCACCAGCGCGATAGAACCGAACGCGACGGCCATCAGCGCGAAGCCGAGGAACTGGACCGGTTTGCGGCCCAGTCGATCGAGTGTCAGCGCCGCCACCGCGTAGCCGGGCAGGGCCGCGACGACGAAAATGAGCAGTTGCAAGAGCGTGTCGGTGCGGACGTCTTTCTGCGGGTCCAGGGCGCTGAGGATCAGCTGACTCGAGACCGTATTGCCGTAATACGCATAGTCCAGCAAGAACCACGCACCCGCGGCGCCGACCAGCCAGGTCAGGACGCGGCGGTTCTCTGCCAGACGTTGGAAGCCGCTGACGACTGCTTCTGACTGTGGAGCGCTGGATTGCTCGCCCTCGGGCGTTTCGGGGTGCGCGGCTTGGAAGCGGGGCGTCTCCTGGATCTGACGGCGCAGGAAGAACACGGCTAGACCCGGGATGGCGCCCAGCGCCAGCAGGATGCGCCAGATCACGTCCTGTGGCAGCGTCGTCGACAGAAAGGCCAGTGCCAGGAGCGGTCCGACAATCAGGCCAGCGGCCTGCATCGCGAACACCAGCGATACCAGGGCGCCGCGCGTTTTGCGACCGGCGTACTCGCTCATGATCGTGGCGCTGACGGGATAGTCGCCCCCGATGCCCAGACCCAGGATGAAGCGGAAGAAGATCAGCCAGCCCAGCGAGGGCGACAAGGCGGAGGCGATGGCCCCAACTGCCAGCACCAGCACCTCGACGCCGTAGATGCGCCGCCGCCCCAGCATGTCGGCAATTCTGCCGAAGACGATGGCGCCAATGACCGCCGCCAGCGTAGCGGCCGAATCGACGAGCGAGGTCTGCAGCGCCGAGAGCTGCCACTGGTCGCGCAGCATGCGGATGACGACGCTGATGATGAACAGGTCGTAGGCATCGGTAAAAAAGCCCATGCCCGAAACGAGCAGGACCTTGAGGTGGAAAGGCGTGATGCCCTGCTCGTCGAACTGCTCGAGGCGCGTCGGCTGCGCGGCAGTCGAAGTGGAGACCATGCACGAGCAGGCGCAGTCCGCATTCCCGTGCGGCCTCTTACATGTAA
>JAFAWJ010000902.1 GCA_019242065.1 Chloroflexota bacterium | reverse complement strand
CGGAGATGGTACGGGTGGACACGTGTCAATTGTCTATGCACAGTACCCCAGAGGGGACCCACAGGGCGGAGACGGTACGGGTGGACACGTGTCAACTGTCGGACACACATACCCCAGAGGGGACCCGTCAGGGCGGAGATGGTACGGGTGGACACGTGTCAACTGTCGGACACATGGAGCCCAGAGGGTACCCGTCAGGGCGGAGATGGCACGGGTGGACACGTGTCAACTGTCGATACGCAGTACCCCAGAGGGGACCCGTCAGGGCGGGGGATGGTCACACTCGTGACACCGAGGATGGGCTTCAGCCGGTGAATTCCTACGATGGTCTTTACTCGTGGCGTGAAATCCGGAACAATACCTTCAGGTGGTAGCCTCTCCTCCCCCCGGAGGGGCACCGCAGCAGGGCGGCGTCCCCGAACGCGCCAGCCGGAGGCCGACTCTCCCTGGTCGGCCTCCGTGCTTGTTACCGCAAAATTTTTGTGCAGCTTGACCGAGGTCAGCCGCCCCCCAGCCGCGCTAGGCTCCGGGAATGGCTCTGCCGCAAAGTACTGACGATCCAACACAGGTTCGCGCGCTCGTCGAACGCGACGGGTGCGCCATTCTCTCCCGCTGGGGTACCGGAGACGCCGATGCGCGCCGACTACCCGCGGCCGTCTTCGGCCAAGACTTGGTGTTCTCGCCAGCACCCGCCGCCGTTGGCGGCCCGGAGCAAAACGCCTCGCTGGCCGGCACCCGGTTCGATCAAACGCATCCCCTGTTCGCGCACATCGACGGCACCGCCATGGGCGCCCGCCGACCAGACTTCTTTTTCCTGCTGTGCGCGGTCGCATCCGACGAGGGTGGCGAGAGTTTTCTCGTCGACGCCGCGACCCTCGCACACAGTCTCAAAGATCAACCCCTGGGCGCCAAGCTGAGCACGCTGCCGATCGAGCAGACGGAGTCTCCAGACCAACCCTTTCAGGCGCCGATCATCTGGCGTTCACCAGGTGGTCGCCTGGCCACCTATCGCAGCCGGTCCATGCGACCCATCGAGGGTGCGCCGGACGAAGAAGAACAGGCGGAGCTGATTAGCTGGTGGAAGGCGCAGATCGACCAGACGTCTGCAATGGCGCCACGCTTCAAGCTCAAACCGGGTGACGCCTTGTGCATCGACAACCTGCGGATGATGCACGGCAGAGAGCCATACACCGACCCGCAGCGGTTGCTGTACCGCGTCTGGGTGTGGACGAAAGTCGGCCTTCCGGTACCCGAGTCGCTGGCAGTCTCGAACCCACCGGCTTCGGCGTTTCAGGGCGAAGAGGCGTCGGTCCAGCGCGCGCTGGCAGGTATGCGTTCGGCTGGCTGATCAGCCAGTCCGCGGCGGGGACGGCTCACCGGCGGTGAGCGCCTCCGCCGCGTCGAGCGCGGTCGTAAGCTGATCGGCCAGGGCGTGAAACGCCGGACTGATCATCATCTCCGCGTTTCGCGGACGCGGCAGTGGAATGGCGACCTGGGTGTGCAGGCGACCCGGCCGACCCGACAGGACGACGACGCGGTCGGCGAGGAACACCGCTTCGTCGACGGCATGTGTCACCAGGAGCGTCGGGCGGGGCCGCTCCGACCATATCCGCTGGAGCTCCAGGTTCATCCGCCGTCGGGTGACGGCGTCGAGGGCACCAAACGGCTCGTCGAGCAGCAGCACATCTGGATCGAGCGCCAGCGCACGCGCAATCGCGACGCGCTGACGCATCCCGCCGGACAGCTGTCGCGGGCGAGCGCGCTGGAATCCTTCCAGGCCGACAAGCTGGAGCAGGTGCTGAACGTGCTCCCGCGGGACGGGTCGACCGGCGACATGAAAAGGCAGTGCGACGTTGTCGAACGCCGACAGCCACGGCAGTAACGCGTGATCCTGGAACGCCACCCCCAGCCGGTGCGCGCGGGCAAGCGCTTCGGGCTTTTGTCCGGCAACCGTCACCGTGCCGGTCGTCGGCGTCTCGAGTGACGCCACCAGCCGGAGTAACGTCGATTTGCCACACCCCGACGGACCCAGGAGTGCGACGAACTCACCGTCGTGGACCTGGAGATGCATGCCTTCGAGCGCCGTCAGCGGGGCCCCACGATCGAGCTGAAATGTCTTGGAGACTCCGTGCACGTCGATCGCAACCGGGCGCTCGTCAACCGGGGCATCGGTCACGCTGATTGGCGCTGGAAGAAGCTGCGTCACGAGCGACATGTGATTTCCCTACGTTACAGCGTCGTCTGGCCGCTGAAGGCATCGGTGAGCAATGACACGTCGACGAGCTGGCTCACGTCTGGCAGATTCGTCCGACCGGATGCCTTCAGCGCGCTGTAAATCGGACCGGCGATGAAATCTGGATCGAGCCACATCAAACCCTTGCTCTGCGTAAGCGGCCCTTGCAGCAGCGGGATCTGGGCCGCGTTCTCCTCAGCCTGCTGCGTGGGATCCAGGGCCAGGTCGGCGCCGTACTTGTTCACCGCCAGCTGAACGGCGGGGTCCGGATTTTGAATGTTGGCCTGCCAGCCTTTCACGCTTCCGCGAATGAAGGCAATCAGCGCGTCGCGGTTGTTGGCGATGAAGCTGCGCTTGGCGTACAGGATGTCGGCGTAGTCGGGAAAGTTCAGGCTGGTGTACGTCGCCGTCACGTAGTCGATGCCCTGCTGTTTGAGGGTCAACGGCTGGTTGGTGATGAAGCACGTATACACGTCACAGTCGCCCTGCACCAGCGGCGCCGGATCGAAGCCTACGGGGATGAACGTATATTGACCAGCCGGCAGGCCGTTGATGGAGAAGATGGCGTCGATGATCTGGCGGGCACCCTGCTGCGCGCCGATTTTCTTGCCGACGAGGTCCTGCGGCGTGCGGATCGGATTCGAGGCGAGGGACAGCAAGCCGGACGGAGCTGTCTGAAAGGACGTGGCGAAGACGACGAAGTCGGAGCCGGCGGCAATCGCGTCGGTGACGAAGCCGATGCCACCGGTGACGCCCACGTCGGCGCCGCCGCCGGCAACCACGTTTTCGACGACCACGTCAGGTCCGCCTGCCAGAAAATTCGGAGCGACGCCCGCTTGCGGGTACATGCCCTGGTCGTCAGCGAGCCAGTAGCCGGCAAATTCGACGTTTTTGATCCACAGCAATTGCACGTTGAGGGGTGGCGCGTCGGCGGTGCGGATCGGTGCGGCCAGCGCCGGCGCGGCGAATACGCTGCCGCCCAGCGCCACCGCGGCGGTCGAGACGGCTGCCGCACGCAACAATTCGCGGCGTGAAAGACCCACCGTACGCCGTAAAGGATGTAAAGGACCAGATGCGGTGGACATGTTGATGACAACTCCCTTCGTGTCAGCTCATCGCCAACGCTGGCGTCCCCAGCGCTCGAGCCGCGAGACATTCAGAAACGCCGTTACTGCCAGGCAGGTGGTAATCGCGGCCACGCCCCAGGCGCGGTCCGGCAGGTGATACGCACGCGCGGTTGCCAGGACAAAGCCCAGCCCATCCGAACCGATCAGGTACTCGCTCAGAACGGCCACCACGATGCAGGCGGCCGCGGTCAACCGCAGCGCCACGAGCGCATTTGGGACCGCCGACGGCAGCGCCAGCCGTGCCAGGCGCGTGAAGCGACCCGCGCCCATGACCGCGAACAGATCGCTCGAGCCAGCAGGCAGATCGCGCAGCCCTGAGCTCACCAGGACAAAGGCGGGAAAAAACGAGATCACGACGGCGACGCCCACGAGCGTGTTTTCGCCGTAGCCCAACAATCGCGCGATCACCGGGATGATCGCGACCACCGGGATCGTACGAATAACCGTGGCGAGCGGGGTGACCACGCCGCGCAGCAGGGGCGAGAAGTACGCCAGGAGCGCGAACACGACACCCAGGCACATCCCGAGCACCAGTCCGATCAGGGCAACCAGCAGCGTGAGGCCGGTGCTGCTCAGATAAATCACCGGGTTTTTCAGAATGTCCGCGGCCACGGCGCCCGGACTGGGGGCTACCAGCGCATCGACGTGCCCGACCGCGATCCAGACTTGCCAGATCACCACGATCGCGACCAGCGTCCACAGCAGCGAATCCGTGTGAGGCAGCATCCAGCTTCGTCGCATCACGAAGCCTCAGCGGAAATCAGCGGCAACCCGGCGCTCGACGACGCCCAGCAGTCCGTAGACCAGCATCGACACCCCGGCGCCCAGCAACGCGGCCGACCACATGATGTCAATGCGGTAGTTCTGCATGGACGAAACCAGGAGGGGTCCCAGGCCTCGCTCAGCCCCGAACCACTCGCCAACGATGGCCCCCAGGACGGCGGCTGGCGCGCCGAGCTTGAGTCCGTCGACCAATGCCGGCAGCGCCGCCGGCGCTTGCAACCGAAAGAAGCGCACCTGGCGTGTGGCACCCAGCACGGTCAACAGGTCCTGGTGAACGGGGCTGGCACTCTCGAATCCGGCGAGGATCGCCACGAAGCCGGTGAAATACACGGCCAGAATCGCGACCGCGACAGGGCACGCCTCGCGGGGCAAGACGGACACCAGCAGTCCTGCGACGGCGACGATGGGAATCGCGGTCAGAATGGCCGACAGCCGATAGATCGGTGCGTACAGACGCGGCACCAGCATGCACAGCATGGCGCTGACTGCCGCGAGGCCGATCCCGATGACGTAGCCGAGCAGTGCCTCGCCAAGGGTGGCCGACAGGCCGCGTTGAAAGAGACCGAAGTTGGTCGGAGACGTCAGCGCGGCCGCGACGCGCGACAGAGGCGGCCACGATGGGCCGAGCAGCCGCGTCTGTCCGGCGATCTCCCAGGCCACGCCGAGCAGGACAAACCCGGCGAGCGCCTGAAGCGCGTGTGACCTGTTGCGAAGCCGAGCAGTCATGGTGCGGGGTGCAGACCTGATCGCCCAGAATGGTTGATCGGCGGCGATGTCCGCATGGGTGAAGTTGCCCAATGTCCGGGGCTCGCCTTTGGGCGGGTGTACCAAATCGTTCCTGGCGAGCGGATAGGCTGTCCGGCATGCGAATCGGCGCCATGACCTGCGCGCTGGACGCAGTTGCGTGTGCCGCTTTTGCCGTCGGGGCGCTGGTCGACCTCGTAGACGTGGCCTGTTCGAAACGCGAGCTGTATCAGTGGGAGGTGTTCGATACGCGCGAATGGTTGCAAGCGCTGCGCGCGGATCGGCCGATCTTCTGGGAAATGGCCTTCACTCCCAGCCAGGAACGGGTCTTTGCGGTGGCGAGTGCACAGGCCTTTGGCGGCTGGGTCGACGAAGCGACTGGACGCCGGCGACTGCCGACCGTCGCCACGTTACACCCAATCCTGAACGTCGCGGTCCACCAACGCGCGCTGGAGTTTGTCATGTTCGGTGCGCGCGGCGCGCAGGAGGTGGTGCATGCTTAGCGGCCCGTCAGTCGTGCGAGCTTTGCCATATCCACGTCCCCCAGTGGCACCGCGGCCGGAAACACGCTCGGCACCGAGAAACGGAAAGCGAATGATAAACCGCAGGCGACGTGCAAGGGCGGTATCCAGCGCCGCCTCGGTATTGGTGGTCAGGATAGCAACCCCGCGATGCGACTCCATTCGCTGCAGGAGATAGCTGACCTCCATGCACCGCCAGCGAACGCGCGGGGAACCGCGCTGCCGCGGTCACCAGCTGTTGCCGCG
>JAFAWJ010000857.1 GCA_019242065.1 Chloroflexota bacterium | reverse complement strand
GCGAGCTGGGCGCCGGCGACAGGCTGGCCCTGGGCGTCGGAGGTGCGGACGTCGAGCAGGCGCAGGTCGTAGCGCTCGCGGAAGATGGGCAGGAGCTGGCTGGCGATGTAGCCGGTGGCGCCGGTGAGGAGGACGCGAGGGCGGGGCGCGGGGGGCGGCGGGAGATTCGGCATGCGGGCATCGTAAGCCAGATTTGTTGGCTGAAAGATTCGCTGTGTACGTATAGTTGCTGTCACTAGAAATAAATCACTCACTAGAAGTGTTTTTGTCGAGCGAGAGTCTCATGCCTGCCGCATCACCACCATCGTCGCCTGGACTGAACCAGGACGACACATCATCACTGTCGTCCACTGGGCCCGACCAGAGACCTACTCCGTGTCCGCTCGCCGAGCCCACGGACCTCGTGTCCGATCAGTTGGCGACTGATTCGCATCTTGCGCGCGACCAGTTCCTGCACCTCGCGCAGGTTGTTGTGCGCGCGCTGCACAGCACCAACCTCGAGTCGTGGTGCGCCGTCGACCTGACCATGCCCCAGCTCAAGGCCCTGTTTCTGGCCCACGCGCCGGGCGGCGCCAGCCACAGCGACATCGCCCGCGGCCTCGGGGTCGGCGTCTCGACGGTCACAGGCATCGTCGACCGCCTCGTCGAGCACGGCCTGGTCGAGCGCCGCACCGACCCCGGCGACCGACGCCTCAGTCGCGTCGTGGTGACCCAGGCCGGGTCGGACCTGATCGATCGCTTGTGGGCCAGCCGCCGCGAGCAGCTCGACCTGCTGCTCGGCGAGCTCACCTCAGACGAGCGCACCACGCTCATCAGCGCGCTGCAGCATCTCGCCGCACTTCTAGGAGAACACGCATGAAATCCCAGATCGCGATGCTGGCCGGTGCCATCGGCCTGACCGCGACAGTCGCCTGCAGCCCGGTGCTGCCGATGACCAGTACCAAACCGGCGCCGATGACGGTGCCGGCGTCGCCCGCGGAGCGCGGCGACATCCAGCAGACCCTGTCGTTCAACGGCAGCGTCACGGCCCAGAACCAGGTCAGCGTGCTGCCCAAGGCCACTGGCCGTGTCCAGCAGGTGCTGGTCGACGTCGGCTCGGCGGTACACGCCGGCGACACGATTGCCACCCTCGAATCGGACTCGCCCCAGATCGCCGTCCTGCAGGCGCAGGCGGCGCTGTCGGCGGCGCAGGCCAAACTGGCCACGATCCAGGCGGGTGCCAAGCCCGACGACGTCGTGGTTGCCCAGCAGGCCCTCGCCCAACAGCAGGCCAAGCTGGCGTCGATGCAGGCCGAGGGCCGCCCCGAAGACGTGGCGGCTGCCCAGGCAGCTCTGGCCGCCCAGCAAGCCAAGCTGAACCTGATGCAGAGCGGCGGCCGGCCGGAGATCGTGGCACAGGCGCAGTCCGCGCTGGACGCGGCGCAACAGAAGCTGCAACTACTGCAAAAGGGACCCACGGACGACGTGCGGCAGGCGGCCCAGAGCGCGGTCAACGTCGACAACGCCCAGGTGGCGTCGGCTGAAGCGGCGTATGCCGCGCTGGGCGGCACGTCGGCGGCCGATCTGCAGAGCTTGCAGAGCACGGTCGATACGTTGCAGGCGCAGGTGACGGCCGCACAGTCGGTGGTCGATTCGACTAACGCCGCGCTGAGCAGTCAGTCGAGTTCGAGCGCCGCGGACGTGCAGGCGGCGCAGACCGCGTATGACCAGGCGCAGGCGCAGCTCAACACGGCGACCGCCGCGCTGAACCAGGCCAAGGATCCGACCCAGGCGTCGATCGCCCAGGCGCAGGCGGCCGTCTCCCAAGCGCAGGCGCAACAGTCGGCCGCCGAGGCCAATCAGACAGCGCTGGAACAGAAAGCGGCGGGCGTGTGCGCGCCGCTGCTGAGTCCCATCACCGGCCAGGCGTACCAGCAGCCCAACGGCGACGCGTGCAACACGGCCAAGTCCGCCGCGGGTGCCGCGGTCGACGCGGGCAACGCGGCTGTCGAGGCGGCCCAGGGTCAGCTCGACCAGCTGCAGCGCGGTGGTGCGCCAGCGCAGGAGGTTGCGTTGCAGGCTCAGGTGAGCAGCGCGCAGGCGCTGGTCAAAGCCACCAAGGCGCGGCTGGATGCGCTCAACAACGGTGGCGTGCAGGCCCAGCGGGCGCAGATCCAGGCCCAGCACGACCAGGCCCAGAGCCAGTTGACGTCGGCCCAGGACCAGCTGGTGGTCGCTCAAGCGCGACTGTCGGCTGCGCAAAATGGCTCGTTGGATGCCCAGCTCAAGGCGGCGCAGGCGCAGGTTGACGCCGCGCGCGAAAAGCTGATCGCCGACCAGACGCATCTCGACCAGCTTGACTCGGGGCCGCAGCCAGAGGACGTGCAGGCGGCGCAGGACGCCGTCGACCAGGCCACCCAGCAAGTGGCGCTGGCCCAGCAGCCGTCGACCCAGCAGGACGTTGCCGCGCAGCAGGCGCTCGTCGAAGCTGCCAGGCAGCAGGTGGCCAAGGCGCAGACGCCGTACACCGACTACGACCTGGCGCAGCAGCAGGACGTGGTGACTTCGGCCGCCGCGCAGTTGGACAAAGCGGAGAACCCGTACACCGACCAGGATGTCGCCGCCGCACAGTCAGGGGTTGACCAGGCGCAGGCCGCGCTGTCGCAGGCGCAACTCGGCGTGCAGGAGACCCAGATCGTGGCGCCGGTCGACGGCGTGGTGCTGGATCGCCAGGTCAGCCCGGGCGCGCTGGTGGGGCCGACGAGTCCGATCGTGACCCTTATTCCGCCGCAGCTCGAAGTCGACGTCAACGTGGACGAGGCCTCGCTGGGTAAGGTGCAGCAGGGGCAGACGGTCCAGGTGGTCGTGCCGGCCTATCCGGATCAGCCCTTCAGCGGGACGATCACGGCCATCGCGCCGGCGGTGGACCAGAAGACGCGCACCGCGGCGGTGCACATTCAGCCGCAGGATCCGCAGGGGCGGCTCAAGGCGGGCATGCTGGCGACGGTCACGGTCACCGTGGCGGACGAGCCGGATGCGCTGCTGGTGCCGCGTGCGGCGGTTGGCTCCGGTGTCGCGCCGGGTGCGCAGACGAACATCCTGGCGATCGATCCGACGGGCAAGGTGGTCAGCACCCCGGTGCAGATCGGGCTGACCAGCGGTGACCAGGTGGAGATCACCAGCGGGCTGGGCGATGGCCAGCTCGTGGCGACGGGTAATACGGGCGGGCTGACCGATGGCGAAATCGTGCAGCCGCAGGTGCAGGCGCTGACCGCGCAAGCCGCCGCGGCGGCCGCGGCGCAGTGAAGGGTTCAGGGATCATGAGTGTGCAAACAGAAGTCAGAGACCGAGAGACCGTGAGTTCCCGGAGTGGCGGCTCAATCACTGTCGAGACGAACTACGACACAGCTGGTGTGGTCGTGGACGACACCACCCTTGACGAGTCGCGCGTTACGGAGACGGAACACCGTTTCCCATCAGGATCGACCGTTCAAGACTCACCTGGGGTGAGCCTGGATGACGAGCTTGCGTCCGACGAGGACACGGCCATGTCGGCGGCTCCGGCGCGGCGGCGGCGGGTTGGCTGGCGGCGGTTGGTGTTGCCGGTCGGTGGTGTTGCTTTGATTATTGCCGCGTTCGTCGGTTTCTCCATGTACCGCGACGGGCAGATGTACGTCTCTACCGACAACGCCCAGATCACGGGCACGCCCGTCCAGGTCGGCTCCATGAACACCGGGCGCGTCGACTCGATCACGCCGACCGTCGGCAGCACCGTCCACAAGGGCGACACGCTGGCGCAGATCGACCTGCCCTCGCAGGTGGGCACGGCCCAGAACGGCCAGGCCAAGCTTGGCTTCCTCGGCTCTGGCGACAGCACGGTCAGCGTCCAGTCGCCCATCGACGGTGTGGTCATCGCCGTGCCGACGACGCCTGGCGCCACGGTCCAGGCGGGGCAGTCGGTGGTCACGCTGGTGGATCCCACCCAGCTGTGGGTCAACGCCAACATTGACGAGACCGCGATCGATCGCGTGAAGGTCGGCCAGCCGGTGACGGTGCATGTCGATCCGCTGAATGCGGACGTGCCGGGGCGCGTGGAGTCGATTACGCCTGCCACGGCGGAGACGTTTTCGCTGCTGCCGACGCAGGCGAGCAGTGGGAATTTCACCAAGGTGACGCAGCAGGTGCCGGTGCGGATTGCGGTGAACCTCGGCAACCAGCCGGTGCTGCTCGGCTCGTCGGTCGAGGTCAAGATCCAGGTCGCCTGACGGCGGACGAAACATATGGCGAGTACCAATCTGTCGTACGTCATTACCCCGCGGGGCACGAGTCTAGTTGACGACAGCCGGGCCGACGATCGGCGTGACAACGGTCGGGCCGCGAGTCAACTGGATGACCGTCTGACAGTGGATCGGTATAAAAACAGTCGGGGCGAGGACCAAGCGCTGCATGGCGTGGCCCAGACCTGGCGGGGTGTGGGGCTGGATTACAAGTGGATGGTCATGATCTGCACCGTCTTCGGGACGTTCATGACCATGCTCGACAGCACCATCGTCAACATTGCGCTGCCGACCATGACCAACGTCTTTGGCGTCAGCGTCGACCAGGGGCAACTGGTCATCACCAGCTACATGCTGGCGCTGGCGGTCATCATGCCGGCCACGGGGTATCTCTCGGATACCTTTGGCACCAAGCGGCTGTTTCTCATCACGATGGCGCTGTTCACCGGCGGCTCGCTGCTGTGCGGGCTGGCGTGGAACAACACCAGCCTCGTCGCGTTCCGGATTATTCAGGGCCTGGGCGGGGGCATGATGAGTCCGCTCGGCATGACCATGCTGTTCAAGGCCGTGCCCGTAAACCAGCGCAACACGGTGATGGGCATCTACGGGCTGCCGCTGATCCTGGCGCCGGTGCTGGGGCCCACGATCGGCGGCTACCTGGTGGAGTACGTCGACTGGCGGATGATCTTCACTCTCAACGTGCCCATCGGCATCATTGGCATTCTGCTGGGCTCCACCTGGCTGCGCGAGACAGACCGCGTGCGCGGTCTGAAGTTCGACTGGCGGGGCTTTCTGCTGTCGGCGGTGGGCTTCAGCGCGCTGCTGCTGGGACTATCAAATGCCGAAACCGACGGCTGGACCTCGCCGCGCATCCTGGCCCAGTTCGGGATTGGCGCGGTGTGCCTGCTGGCCTGGGTCTGGGTGGAGTTGACGGACAAGCAGCCACTCCTCGAGCTGCGCCTGTTCAAAAATCGCACCTTTGCGCTGGCGATGCTCGTGAATTTCGTGCTGACCGTGGGCATGTACGGTGGCCAGTTGCTGGTGCCGCTGTTCCTGCAGGACTTCCGCGGTCTGGGCGCGGCGGAAACCGGGCTGATCACCATGACGCAGGCGCTGGCCATGCTGCCGCTGATGCCGCTGGTCGGCCGCCTGGCCGATCGTTTCGGGACGCGCACGCTGTTGCTGGTCGGCTTGCCGCTGGTCGCGCTCAGCATGTGGCAGTTCAGCGATCTGACGCTGGCGACCAGCGACACGCAGCTGCGGCTGTGGCTGGCGGCGCGCGGCGTGGCCATGGGACTGGTGATGATGCCAGCCATGACCGCCGCGCTGAATACGGTGCCGGCCGAGCTGACCAGTCGCGGCTCGTCGCTGACCAACGTCATGCGCCAGGTGTTTGGTTCGTTTGGGACCGCGATGTTCGTGACGCTGCTCCAGTCGCGGCAAACGTTCCACGCCGCCGTCCTGACGCAGGGTGTCACCAGCAGCAGCCTGACGGTGCAGCAGACGTTGGGACAGGTCCAGCAGTGGGTCGCCGCACAGGGTGGCAGCGCGCTGCAGGCGCAGGCACAGGGCGTCGCAGCCTTGTTACAGCAAGTACAGCTCGCCGCGGCGGTGCAATCCTTCGACGACGTGTTCATGGTCGCCGCGCTGATCACGCTGCTGGCGCTGGTGCCGGCCATCTTCATCGGTGGCCGGGGCGCTGGGCAGTCACAGGCCGACGCCGGCCTCGTGTTGGAATAATGGCGGCCGCCCGGAGGAAGAAGACGTGATCGAGCTGGTGCAGGGCAACGACGTCGTGATCGCTTCGTCGTCAGAGCGGTACACGCGGGCGGTCCTGGAGCGTGCTGACACGCTCAAGCACATTGCGCGCTGGGGTGTCGGCTTCGAGACGATCGACGTACCGGCGGCGACCGACACTGGGGTCGTGGTGACCACCACCCAGGGCGCGAACCACTGGGCGGTGGCCGACATGGCCATGGGCTTGATGCTGTCGGTGGCGCGCCGCATCGTGGAGCTCGACGGCGTCGCCCGCCAGCGAACGTGGTCGCGGCCGCTCTCGCGCGACGTGTGGCGCAAGACGCTGGGGATTGTCGGCCTGGGCCGGGTTGGCAAGGGCGTTGCGCAGCGCGCAAGTGGTTTCGAGATGACCGTGCTGGCGTACGAGCCGGTGCCGGACCACGAATTCTGCCAGCGCTGGAATGTGGAGCTGGTCGGGTCGCTGGAGGAACTGTTCCAGCGCGCCGATTATTTGACGGTCCATGCGCCGGGGGATCCGGACAATTACGGGCTGGTGAATGCCGCGCGTTTGCGACTGATGAAGCCGACGGCGGTGGTGATCAACACGGCGCGCGGGGTGCTGGTGGACGAAGACGCGCTGTTCGAGGCGCTGCGGACGGGCGTCATTGCTGGCGCGGGTTTGGACGTGCGGGTGCTGGAGCCGCTGGTGGACGACCGCTTCGAAGGGCTGCCGAACGTCGTGCTGACGCCGCACGTGGCGGGGTCTACGGAGGAGGCGCAGGAGGCGACGGCGGTGATGATCGTGGAGACGGTGCTGGAGGCAGAGGCGGGTCAGCCGCCGACGGGGTTGATCAATCCCGAGGTCTGGGATCGCCGCCGGCGGGACTAGACCTCCAGTTAGCGGTGGGCGAGGCCCAGGGCGATTTTTTCAGGGGTGAGAGGCAGCTCGGTGAGGCGCAGGCCGGTGGCGTCTTCCACGGCGTTGGCGATCGCGGCGGGGGCGGGCACGATCGGGGGCTCGCCGACGCCGCGGGCGCCGAAGGGACCCTCGGGCGCTG
>JAFAWJ010000702.1 GCA_019242065.1 Chloroflexota bacterium | reverse complement strand
CGGCGCGGGCCCGCCATGAATGCAGAGGCGAGCCTCAATCGTTGGCCCGGCCTCGAGTGTGACGGCCACTGGCCGACCGGTGGCGGATGACGGACATGCTCTCACCCACCTTCGGTTGCTAGTCCGGCTGAGTGACCGGGTGGAGGCATGGTCAGTCGACGACTGGCCTCGGGTGTCGGCGTCGACCGCGCCTGGGGTGTGGCGGTCAGACTGGAGGTGGGCGGCGCTCGCCGGATGCTCGGCGGCGAGATTGCTAAGACGCAACGTCCGGACCTGGTCGTCCTCGATATTCGTATGGATGGCGAGGAGCTCGGCAGCCACGTTGATCTGGCTGGCCCAGCCTGCGAACCTCGACTGGCATGTGACTACGCGCGCATTGTCGCAGCGCCAGACGCTCCACAGCTGTCGACGAACTTCACCAGGCAGCCGCGAAGGAATTGAAGTGTCCACGCCGAACTACCCTGACTTCCTGGTCACGGATCTCGCCCGCGCGAGAAGCTCCAGGAGCAGTGCCGGAGCTCAACCGCGAGGGTTTCCAGCGCGCGTGGGCGGTCGCGCGCGCTCGAGGGCATCGGCCCGCGCACATTCCTGAAGACCACTGGTCGGACCGGTCTGCACCTGAGGTAATGACCACCGAGTGGCCGCCGCAGGTCGGGACACGACCCGGTTACCTCGGCGGGCGCGGCGGCACACAATTTGCGACACTCGAAACGCGCTCACGATGAGGCTGAACCGATTTCTCGACATCTCAGGCGACGCGCCCGCATCCTAGGAAATTACGAATGTCAACTCAGATCACAGTGAATGGTCAGCAGCAGACAGTCAACTCGTCAGCCGACACTCCGCTACTCTATGTTTTGCGCGACGAATTGGGGCTGAACGGTCCCAAGTTCGGCTGCGGCCTTTCGCAATGCGGAGCCTGCACCGTGCTGGTGAACGGTCGCGCGGTCCGCTCATGTGTCTACCAGCTCTCGCGAGTTGCCGATCAGCCGGTTACCACGCTGGAGGGCCTCGGCTCATCGGATGCGCCGCATCCGCTGCAGACAGCATTCTTGCAGCAACAGGCGGGTGAGTGCGCGTACTGCATCAACGGCATGATCATGGTCGCCGCTGGACTGCTGAACCAGAACGCGTCGCCGACCCAGGCCCAGATTGTTCAGGCCTTGAATGGCAATCTCTGCCGCTGCGGGTCGCACCCACGTATCGTCGCGGCCGTGCAGCAGGCCGCCGGAACCTCGGCATGAGCGACGTGCGCGGTTTCACGCGGCGCGCCTTCCTCGGTGGAGGCGGCGCCGTCATCGTCAGCTTTAGCTTGCTCCAGGTCGCGCGAGCCCAGGCGACCTCGTCGCCGACCGACCCGCCCAAGGCCCCGGCGACGGCCGTGCCGACCGAAGTCGCCGAACAGCAGCCGGTTCCCAGCCCGGCTGCCGCACCCAGCACCGCCGCGGCGATCGACCCGAACCAGGTGGATTCGTGGTTGGCCGTCGGCCAGGACGGGAACGTCACGATCTTCAGCGGTCGGGTTGAGCTGGGTACCGGAACACGCACCGCGCTGGCGCAGATTGCCGCCGACGAACTGTACGTGCCGCTGCAGAGTGTGACCATGGTCCAGGGCGACACAGCGCGTACCGCAGACGAGGGCTACACCGCCGGCAGCAAGACGGTGCAGGTTGGCGGAGTGAACGTCCGGAAGGCAGCGGCCGCGGCCCGTGAGTCACTTCTCGGGATGGCCGCTACCCGCCTCGGCGTGTCCCAGGACAGCTTGACCGTCAACAACGGCGCGATCTCGGTGACCAACAATCCTTCGCAGCAGCTGGCGTACGGGGATTTGATCGGAGGCAACGTCTTCAACACGACAATTTCCGACCAGACACCGCTCAAGGATCCGTCGCAGTACACCGTCGTCGGGCAATCCACACCGCGTCTGGACCTGCCAGGCAAAATGTTCGGCCAGCCGAGCTACGTGTCGGACCTGCGCTTACCAGGCATGCTGCACGGCCGCACCATTCATCCGGCTGGCATCGGCGCCACGGTATCCAGTGTGGACCAGGGCTCGGTGGCGGGTATTGCCGACCTGGTAAAAGTCGTCCAGAACGGGAACTTTGTCGGCGTCGTTGCGCAGTCGGAATGGGGCGCAATCCAGGCGGCGCGCCAGCTGGCAGTCGACTGGACGACGACCGACTCGCTGCCGGATCAGAGCCAGCTCGCGAGTTTCCTGCAGCAACAGCCGACGTCCGATAAGCAGGCGGTCAACAACGGCGACGTGGATACGGCGCTGGCCAACGCCGCGAACGTGGTGCAAGCGAGCTACACACAGCCGTACCAGAGTCACGTATCGATCGGTCCATCCTGCGCGGTGGCTGACGTCCAAGCGAATCAAGCCACGATTTATTCGAGCACCCAGGGTGTGTATCCACTCCGCGGCGCGATCGCCCAACTTCTCGGGATGCCCACCAACAGCGTGCACGTGATCCACATGGAAGGCTCCGGCTGCTACGGCCACAACGGCTTTGACGATGCCGCCGGCGAGGCCGCGCTGCTATCGCAGGCGGTTGGCAAACCAGTCCGTGTCCAGTGGATGCGGCAGGATGAACACGTATGGGAGCCGCACGGGCCAGCTATGGTCGCCAACGTTCGGGGCGCGGTCGATTCCCAGGGCATGGTGAGCGCCTGGGACTACGAGGTCTGGACACCGACGCACAGCACCCGGCCCGGTGGTATGGCAGCCAACTTGTTACCAGGACAGTTGGTAACTCCGCCCCCACCAGCCGCAGATAATGGCTTCGGTGGCGGCGATCGTAACGCGCCGACCAACTACACTTTCGCCAATAACCGGGTGACAGTGCACTGGCTCAGTAACTCGCCGATCCGCGTTTCCGCACTGCGCAGCCTGGGCGCCATGGCCAATACGTTTGCCAACGAGTCGTTCATGGATGAGCTAGCGTACGCGGCGGCAGTTGATCCATTGCAGTTCCGTTTGAATCACCTGACTGATCCGCGTGCCATCGCGGTGGTGCAAGCCGCTGCAAGTCAGATCGGCTGGCAGTCGCATACGTCACCCAGCAACTCCGGACGAGGCCTCGGCATCGCTTTCGCACAGTACGAAAATATCGAGGCGTACGTGGCCACCGCGGCCGACGTCTCCGTGGACAGCACCGGGCGGATCACCCTGAATCACATCGCGGTCGCCCATGACTGCGGACTCGTCATCAACCCGGATGGGCTGAAGAACCAGATCCAGGGCAATGTGATTCAGTCGGCAAGTCGTGCGATACTGGAGCAGGTCAACTTCGACACATCAAAGATTACCAGCGTCGACTGGCGCAGCTATCCCATCCTTCGCTTCAGCGACATCCCGCCGATTGACATCACGCTGATCAACCATCCGGACCAGCCCGCGTGGGGCGCGGGCGAAATCACCACGCTTACGACACCACCGGCCATCGCCAACGCCATCTTCCACGCCACAGGACAGCGGCTGCAAAGCGTCCCGCTGAACCCTGGCCAGGCAGCGCGTGGAGGTGGAGGCGATGCTGCAGGCGGAGATGGGGGTGGCCAGTCAGGCGGTCAAGGCGGTGGCGGCACACAAGGCGGAGGGCAGTAGCTCAGCTCACGTCACGCTGAATCCAGCATCGGGCCGGGATCGCACGGATGGACGATTAGCGTCGGCCGTCGGCTGTCAGGGGTCGGGACATCATGTCGGGAAACCTGTACAGTTCGCCCTCCCAGGCTCGGGAAGTGGGCGCTGAGATCGTGCTTGGGCCGGATGCCGAAGAGCAGGCACTCCATGACCGGACGGTAGAGTCACACGCCCGTTGCTCGCGGCCACCTCTCCAGGAAGATAGGCCTTGCAAGGCGTCAACCGAGTCTTCGCTTTGGCTGAGCGCTCGCGACAACATCCTCGGCGCCCTCCCGATCGGCGCGCTTGCGCCGAGCATGCCAGGTCGCGCGGTCCTCACATCGCGGGGTGACTGCGATCACCGAGGTTCTGGCGACGACGACAAGATCACGCCCTGCCACCGATGCGTGCGACTGACCGATCCTCACTCGGGCGGGCTGCCGGTTCAGCGCCCAGCGCCTGTCTCCGGCAGACGTGCCCGACGGATCGCCGGCAGCCGCGCGCGAGCATAGGCCGAGCAATACGGTAAGAGCAGGAGCACCGCCACCGCGTAGCCGCCCAGCACGTCACTGAGCCAATGCTGTCCCAGGTACAGCCGCGAAGGCCCCACCAGAAGAACAGGCAACGACAGGACAATGAGACACGCTGTGCGGGCTGCCGATCGTCGTACCAGCACGAAGACCAGGTAAAAGGCGAAGCCGAACAGTGTGGTGTACTGGACCGTATGTCCACTCGGGAAGCTCCAGTCGGGCAACGCCGCGGTGACACCGACCAACTCGGGCGACGGTCGGGGTCGGTGCACAAGCTCCTTGAGGAGCTCGGTCGCGACAACTGACGCCGAGGTGCCAAGCAGCCACAGGGCCTCGATCCGGTACCCGCGCAGTGCGAAGATGCCGGCGACGACCACGGGTAGCGCGACATTCTGCGGGCTAAAGCCAGCCCAGCTCACCCAGTACATCAGAGCCGCGAAGGGCCGGAACGTGATCCGCTGCAACCAGAGCGTCGCCTGCAGGTCGATCGCGTCCGGGTTCGCCTGACCGGCGACGAACGTCAGCCCGACCAGCGCCAGCGCGGCCAGCGTCATCATGACAGCGATCCGCCGTGTCCGAGACCATGCGACACGAGCCGGCGCGGCGGGTTGGGATGCGTCGGGACGCTCAGGCGCGGGTATCATCGGATCGGGCCATCCTGGCGAGAGTGGAGGTCGCCGAGCACGCAGGAAGCGTGCCGCCATTGCCCGACCGGGTGGCATACCAGCGCGCAACGTACCGCGGCGACCGCGGCGAAAACACGACAACGTTCGGCAGGTCCTGCTGCAGGCCGCTCTGGAACGACGGCGCGTTGCGACCACTGAACAATCCACTACCTGGAACTGCTCAGGAAGGTACGCGTGGCCGCGGCCGTTTGCAGATCGATCCGCGATGCCGCCGGAACGTCATAGTTGCAGCAATGCAGCGTCTCAGTGATTTCACAGCTGTGGCACATGCGGGTCCAAGTGTGAGCCCATACGGTAGGAAGCATGCCGAACCCAAGGGTCATGCGGAAGCGGGCGGCGTGGAGGACATGTGATGGCCAAAAAATTACGCGGACGTCTGGTGGCGCTGAGCGCATCGGCGGTAGCCACAATCTACCTGGCAGGTCTGGTTTCAACGCAGCCGGCAGCCGCAACTGTCGCCGCTGCCGCGGCCACTCCCAATGCGACGGTAGGAACCGCGACGTCGACCGCCACGAGCGCACCCTCCGTGGTTGTTGGAGCGTCCGCAACCTCGACAACCAGCGCCACCAGCACCGCAGCGACGGCGACGTACGCAGATGGCACGTATTCGGGAACCGGAACGTCTCGCTTCGGGAACGTGACCGTCTCGGTCACCATCTCTGGCGGGAGGATCGCCAACGTCCAGATCACCAGAGTGACCACGTCCTTTCCCGAATCGCGCATTGCCTCGTTACCCGCAGCGGTCGTCGCTAGCCAGTCCGCCGGCGTCAACGTGATAAGTGGCGCCACGTATAGCTCCACCGCGTTCAAGCAGGCCGTGCAGGCGGCGCTCTCTCAGGCGCAGGCCGCCAGCACGACGACCACCCCCCAGGGGTAGTGAAAAAATCTCATGCCAACCAGGACTCTGTCTGCTCAGACGGTTCGCGTCGAACCCCGCGAGCCACGAACCGATCTGCCCCAATCCCTCCGACAATTCCTTCGGACGCCCAAAGGCACGTTGCTCGCCATATTTTTTGGCTTGTTCGCGCTCGCCGCAACCAGAGTTGGCTGGTCCGCGACGCTGCCGCACATGCTGCTCGCCATTGCTGGCGCGAGTCTCACCGAACTGGTCATCGACCGCTTCGAGGGTCGCCCGCTACACTGGGCGTCTTCGGCCATCCTGTCCGGGATGATTGTCGGCTTCGTCCTGGAGCCCGCGACGCCGCACGTCATCACCGTGGCCGTGTCCATGGTGGCGACCCTCGGAAAGCACCTGTTCGCGACCGACCGCTGGC
>JAFAWJ010000698.1 GCA_019242065.1 Chloroflexota bacterium | reverse complement strand
CAAGATTCGCCTGCGCCCAATCCTGATGACCTCGGCGACGATGATCTTCGGCATGCTGCCGCTGGCTCTCAAGCTCGAGCCAGGCGCGGAGACCCGCTCGCCTATGGCCGTGGTCGTCATCGGCGCGCTGCTGTCGTCGACCGTGTTGACTCTCGTGGTCGTGCCCTCGCTGTACACGGTCATGGACGATCTGCAGAACAAGCTCTTCCACCGTGGCGCCAAGGGCCCGCCGGTCACACCCACGCCTCACGCGGCCGAGGCACCGGCGACCACGACGGTACCCGCGCACGACGTCGCCAACGGCGCCGACCACTCGAAGCAGGAAGTTCCGCTCAACATTGCCGACCGTGGCAACGCGTATGTCGTGCGCGCCGCGCTACCCGGCGTCAAACAGGAAGACGTCCAGGTGGTCGTCAACGGTCACACGCTGACGATCCGCAGCCGCGAAGGTGGCGAATCGACCGACGACGACTGGCTGGTGCACGAGCACTCTCCGGCCCACTGGGAGCGCACGCTCAACCTGCCCTACGAGGTGGACGGATCGGCCATCAGCGCCGAATACCAAGACGGCATCCTCGAGCTGTGGCTGCCGAAGGCGGAGCCCCAGGCGGAACGGCGTATCCCTGTCCGTAGTGGAGGAGAGTGAGTCGGCACTACCCGTGAAGTGGCGTGAGCTTGCGCCCGAACGCGCTATGCTTTGCGGCCGGGGACACTCGCGGTGGACATCACTTTCTGGGTCATCCAGGCGGTTCTCCTAACGCCGGTTCTTTTCATGGCGGCCTCGGTCGGGATGGAAGATCATCCGACTCGAGGTCGCCGAGCACTACCGTGGCAACACGCGAAGCTGAACGTTACGTCACTGCCTGCCGAGCCCGACGCGGAGCGTCAATCGGTGACGCCCGGGCTCGTCGCGGCCGCGGTGAACAGCTTGAGCCAGTTCACGGTCGAGCAGCAAGCCCGACTCCTCGTGCTGCGCTCCTTTGTGCAGGAAGCCAGGTCAGGGGGCGGAGCCTTGAGTGACGATCTCGCGGCCGCTCCGGACGTGAGGCAGCCTGAGCCGAGCCCGCGTGGCCACGGACGGCGGCGGCCTGGATCGCAGCAACTGCTGGTGGTTGGTGGCGTGCTGCTGATGGTGATTGGCCTGGTCGGCATCGTGCGAACGAGCTTCACGATGGACGACCTGCAGCGCAATAGCCTGTCAGCGCAGGCGCCACTGTCGCCAACGGCCAAGTTCCTGCCTGGGGTGCTGGTCAACCCGGCCAAGTACCTGTCGGCGGTCAACGGCGGCGGGGGCAGCAGCACTGGCGGCGGCAGTAACCGGGTGGATCAGTTCTACGCCGCGGACCAGCTCACCCAGAAGCAGGCGATGGATCGCTGGGAAGCCCTGCTGGGCATTGGCCTGGGGCTGGTGCTGTTCGCCAATGCGATGCGAGCCGCCGCCGCGGCGGCCGCGTCATCTGACCCAGAGGACGAAACGTCAGTAGCCGTCGACTTCGCGCCGTTTGTGCTGGTGGCCGCGGTGCTGTTCGCCGCGCTGTCGTTCTTCGAACTGCCCTAGCCCCAAGAAATCACCTCCCCCTCGCGAGTGAGGGAGAGGTGAGGAGACCCGCCTCTGGATTTGACCTTCGGTTTTGGTGGCGCTAGCCTGGGCGCCACCTCACCGGTCTGAGCCTGGTGGGGCTAGCCGCCACCACCGGTCGGCGCGCCGCTGGCCGGAGTAGCACTTGTGGACTGGCCGCCGCTGGCGGGAGTGCCACTGGCCTGCCCACTCGTCGGAGTGCCACTGGCCTGGCCACCGCCACCACCACCGCTGGCGCTGCCCGCGGCACCACCCGCCTGGCCGCTGACCACCTGGATCGAGGCGCCGTCGCGCAGGCCGTTCTGGCCGATGACCACGACCTGGGCACCCGGTGTCAGCCCGCTGGTGATCTCCACCGACGTGTCGTTGCTCATCCCCGTCTGCACGGGCGTCGCCACCGCCTTGCCGTTGCTGGCCACAAAGACGATCTGCTGCGTGCCCTGCTGCACCAGTGCCTCCTTGGGGACCAGCAGCGCGTCAGACTTTTGCTGAGCGACGATCTGCACCTGGGCGAACATCCCCGCCAGCAGGCGCTGGTCCTGCGTATCGGGCACGATCTTGACGTCAAAGGTGTGCGCGCGCGGGTCGCCCGAAGGCGCCACGGTCACGACCTTGGCCGGGAAGTTCACCCCCGGATAGGCGGGCACGGTCAGCGTCACGTCCTGGCCCGGCTGGACCGACGCCAGGTTGGCCTCTTCAACCGTCACATGCACCTCGACGCCCGTGGAACCCAGCGCCAGGATGGTCGTCGACGGCGTCGCATAGGCACCGGCCGTCAGCGCGCGAGACCCGACCACACCATCGAACGGCGCCACGACGACCGTCTGGTCGAGGTTCGCCTGCGCGAGCGAGACACCGGCCTCCGCCTGGGCGACACCCGCGACGGCCGCCTGCATGTCGGCGTCGGTATACGCGTCTTGCTTGCCAACCAGCTCCTGATACGTCTGGTCGACGACGGCTTGCTGAATCGCAATGTCCGTATCAGCGCCCGGCGTCTGCGCCGTGATGAGCGCTTGCTGCGCGACGTTCACGGTATCTTGCGCCTGCTGCACGTCGGTTGCCAGTGGCCCGGCGTTCAGGACGTCGAGCTTGGCCTGGTCACTGATCTGCTTCTGCTGCGCGGCGTCGAGCGAGCTCTGCAGCTGGGCCAGCGAGGCCGCTTCGGTGCCGTTGTTGACGGCATCCAGCTTGGCCTGGTCAGCCTTCAGCTTCTGTTGCGCCGAAACCAGCGTACTCTGCGCGGAGGCTTGCTCCGACTGGAAGGTGCCATTGTTGAGCGAGTCGACCTTGGCCTGGTCCGCCTTGAGCCTCTCCTGCGCCGTAGTCAGTGTCGTCTGAGCGGTGGCCTGTTGCGAAGCGATGGTGCTCTTTTCCGCGGCGAGGCGGGCCTGGTCGGTCTTGAGCTTTTCCTGGGCCGAGACCAGGTTGCT
>JAFAWJ010000432.1 GCA_019242065.1 Chloroflexota bacterium | reverse complement strand
GGGCGTGGCGCCCGCCGCAAGGCGGACAATCTCCTCGCGGGAGGAAGCCCCCGTGGGCGCTGGAGTGGCCGAACCGCTACTCACCGACGAGGTCCACAGCGCCGGCAGTGGCCATCAGGGTTACTGGCCACCAACGGCCGACCACTGGCGACTCGTCGCATACGTCACGGTGCAACGCAGCAGCCTGCATGCCGCCAGCACCGACGCCCGCGGATCGCCGGCAACTTTGGAGTGTCCGCCGCGCCGCGGGCGGTACTCGATGTCGATCTGTTGGATGCGCAGATGCGCGCGGGCCGCTTTGGCCAGCATCTCCACCGTCCAGCCGTAGGTCATCTCACGCATGCCGAGCTGTCGCAAGGACTCCGCTCGAATCGCCTTACACGAGGGCAGGTCGTGGAAGTCCGTGTGCAGCAGGACACGCATCAGTCTGCACACCAGGCCATTGCCCAGCCTGGCGTGAGCTGGCAACGCATCGGGATAGCGGCGCAGGTCCCGACAGCCGAGCACCAGGTCGGCGCGGCCTTGTCGAATTGGCTCCAGCACACGTGGCAGCGCGGCGGGTGGGTCGGCATAGTCGCCGTCGAGGAAGGCGATCACCGCTGCGCCGTGCGCTAGCGCTTCATTGGCGCCGGTCCAGCACGCCGCCCCATAGCCCGGCCGGGCCTGGACCAGCACGCGCGCCCCGTGTGCGCGGGCAACGTCGCCCGTGGGATCAGCCTGACTGCCGACGATCACCAGCACCTCGTCGACCACCCCTGGCGGCACCTCGTCGAGGACGCCGCCAATCGCCTCGGGCTCGTTCCAGGCAGGGATGACGAGCGACGTGCCAGTGCGATCGACCACCTCCAGAGCCTACCTCAGGCCCATTGCGATCCATATAAAGTCCCTAACCACCACAAGGATTTACTGAGCCGCGCCGAGCAGGCGGCGATAGCCACAATTGCGCGATTTTTGAGCGTGTGCGGGGTGGCAGGCTTACGCTGCGAAGCGAATGCACTTCACTCGACGGCATTTCCTGAACATCGCGCTCGCCGCCGGCGGCAGTGGGCTTCTGGCCGCGTGCAGCGGCGGATCGACGCCTTCGCCCACCAGCCCCCCGGCGGCTGCGCCGACGCCGGCCGCCGGCGCCGCGGCAGCCGCTGTTCCGTCTCCGTCCTTGCCCTTTGCCAGCCCGGCGCCGTCGCCCTCGCCGGCCGCCGAGGCCGCCGCCTCGCCGGCGGCCGTCGCCTCCCCGGTGGCGGTGGCCCAGCCGGCGCCGTCGCCCGCCGCCCAGGCCGCTGCCTCGCCTGTGCCGGCGGCCTCACCCGTGGCCGGCGGCAAGCAGCCCGCGAAGCAGATGTACCAGCAAGACGCGCAGCACTCCGGCCGCAGCGCGTTCGCCGGCCCGCGGCAGCAGGGCAGTGTGGTGCGCCGCTACGACGCTTCGACGCCGGACAACATTCCCTCCGACGCCGTCACCCCGCGCATCGACTTTCAGAGCTCGGGTGTCGTCGCCGCCGACGGGACCTTTTATATCGCGGACTTCCCGGGCGTTCTCTTCGCCTTCCAGAACAGCTCGACCGCCAGCGATCAGCTCCAGGTCGTCTGGCGCTTCCATCCGCCGATGGCCTCCTCCCTGCACGCCACGCCCGCCCTGAACGGCGACGGAAGCGTGCTGTATCTCGGCTTCGGCTCGGGCGGTCTGAATGCGCCCGGCTCGGCCACGCTGTACGCGCTGGCCACCGCGCCCGTTGCCCCGTCGCCCCAGATCGTGTGGAGCGTCGACCTGGGCAACACCCGCGTCATGGCGTCGCCGACTGTCGGCCCGGATGGCACCATCTACGTAGGCACCGCCGCCGGCCAGTTGTTCGCCGTCACGTCTGACGGCAAGGTGAAGTGGACCGCGATGACCGGTCCAACCGTCAAGTCGGCGGCCGCACTCGGCTCGGACGGCACGGTCTATCACCCGACATCTGACGGCAAGATGTACGCGGTCACGC
The DNA here is from genome assembly GCA_019242065.1 of Chloroflexota bacterium. The sequence goes on along the minus strand of JAFAWJ010000432.1, from coordinate 1,052 downwards.
CTCAGGGCCAGATCAAATGGTCCTTCGACTTCGGCGAGCACCTGGGTCCGACGCCGCTGCTGACCAGCGAGCAGCAGGGTCCCGGTGGCGGTGGAGGTGGCGCCAACGGTATTGGCAGCGGCGCCTCGCCGACCATCGGTCCGGACGGCACGATTTATATCGGCGCCAACAACAGCAACATGTACGCGGTGGCGCCAGACGGGACCATGAAGTGGCTGTTCGAAGCTGAGCGCGAGCTGGCGGGCATCTGGACGACGCCCTCGCTCAGTGCGGATGGCAGCACTATCTATTTCGGCGCAAACAAGGGCGGCATCTATGCCGTCAACACCTCGGACGGCAGCAAGCGCTGGCAATTTCCGGTATACGGCTCGATTTACGCGTCGTCGGTGCTCGACAACTCCGGAATCCTGTACACCGGGACGACCATCGAGCACCTCAACGCGGTTGACACCGCGAACGGTCAGCAGGTGTGGGATCTGGATGTGAAAAACCAGATCTGGTGCGCGCCCTCGATTCGGCCGGACGGCACGCTGATCTTCGCCGATCGCGGAGGCATCGTGCAGGTGGTGGGCTGAGCCGAACGTTCTCGCGTATCCTCCACGGCGACGCATGGCTGCCTCGGGGGTGATCCGCCGCTTCCCCACAGTCGCCGCGGCACGCGATGCCCTCCTACTGGACCGCGGGCGACTTGGCGTCGATCCTGAAGCGCTGCCCGCGGCGGTGCGCGCAGGCATCCGCGAGACATTCGGCGCCGACCTGGGCGCCGAGGAGGTGGTCCGTCGCATTCTCGAGGACGTGCGCGCCCGCGGCGATGCTGGCCTGCGCGAGTACACGCGCGCCTTCGACGGTGCCGACGTCGGTGAGCTGTGCGTCTCGGACGCCGAGATCGAGGCGGCGGTGGAGCGCGTCGGCCGCCCGGTCATCGACGCGCTCGAAACGGCGGCGCGGCGGATTCGCGACTTTCACGAGCACAGCCGCCGACGTTCGTGGCTCGAGTACACGCCGGCCGGCGGCGCTCTGGGCCAGATGATCCGGCCGCTGGACCGAGTCGC
>JAFAWJ010000584.1 GCA_019242065.1 Chloroflexota bacterium | reverse complement strand
TTGCTGCAGACTCCCATAGATCAGATCCTGATACTGCTGGGTGAAGCAAGTCGATAGGTTGGGGGGATTCGAACTAGCGGCGCCGTGTCGAAGTACGTCGCGGGGCTGATCAACATGGGCTTCATGTTGGGCGTTCGACACAGGGCTGAACGCACGCGTCGCTCTGCACTACGGTTTGCGGGTCGGCACGCAGCGCCTTCACGAGGTGGCTGGTGTTCAACACAGGCAGAGCTCGATAGGTGGGCAACGGACGCGTCGGCAGAGCAGATTCAGATACCCTACGAAGGCCTAGCCACCTGGGGTGTCGGGGAGCACCAAGCTTCAACGAGCGGCGCGCTGGCCGTAAAGCGTGCGCCTGCGCCAACCGTTATCGTCAGCGGACACCGCCGTTGCACCATTGCTTTTCTTTGCTGCTCACCCTGGCGCCAACTCTTCGTTTCGAGCAGCGACTGCGATTCAGTTGACGACGTCCAATTCACGTGGTGAGCCGCCGCACGAGCCTCCGAGCGTCTTCGTCGACAACAGCCAGGTGGGCGCGTTCGGTCCGCTGAGGCGAGCACGGCGACATGCGCGGCATGACGTGAGCCGAGATTGGTACCCTGTGGCTCGCAAGCGCGCACGTCACGGCAATTGAGCGACCGGCCCGTGTACCCCGGGCCAGCCGCCGCGATCGTCGTTGTGAGGCGAAGCATTATGCGCTCGGTGCCAGGTCCCAGCCGAACTCCCATCCATTGCCCGCGTCCACGTCCACGGTGATGAACGCCCCATCCGCGTTGCGAGATCCACCGCGGACCATGCCGCTACGGTCTCGCCGTCCCGAGCTGGACGTTGGCAACCTGCCCAGCGAGATCAACGCATTCGTCGGGCGCGAGCGAGAGTTGGCCAGGCTGCGTGCACTGCAGGACGAATGCCGCCTGCTGAGCCTGGTCGGGCCGAGCGGGGTGGGGAAGACACGCCTCGCGCTCAAGTTGGCGGCGGAGATTGCCGATTCATTCCCGGACGGCGCATGGATCGTCGACCTCAGCCCGATCACCGACCCAGCCCTGGTGCCCCAGGCGGTAGGCGACGTGCTCGGTGTGCGCCACCCAACAGGCCAGGCCTGGTTAGACGCTCTGGCGCGGACGCTGCGTGCGCATCGGCTGCTGCTGGTGCTGGACAATTGCGAGCACCTGTCCGGCGCATGCGCCGACCTGGTGGAAAGGCTGCTGCGGAGTTGCCCCCAGCTGCACGTGTTGGCAACCAGCCTGCAGCCGCTGGGCGCCAGCGGCGAGACCACCTGGCGCGTGCCGCCACTGGCGGTGCCGGCCGCCGGCGCCAAAGGCGTGCGAGAACTGGGCGACAGCGAGGCCGTGTGCCTGTTCGTGGCCAGGGTGCGCGCCCGCGTCCCCGATTTCACACTCGCCGAGTCAAACGCTCAGCTGGTCGCCGAGGTCTGTCGGCAGCTGGACGGGTTGCCGCTGGCGTTAGAGCTGGTGGCAGCCCGGCTCGAGAGCCTCGGCCTGGCCGAGGTCGCCGTCCGTCTGAGCGACCGCTTCGCTCTGGCCAGAGGCGACGGTCGGACACGGCCAGCCCGTCAGCGGACGCTCCAGGCCGCGCTGGACTGGAGCTGCAGTCTGCTCGACCTCGACGAGTTGACACTCCTGCGCCGCCTGGCGGTGTTCGTTGGCGGCTGGACGCTCGAAGCTGCTGAGGCGGTGTGCGCTGGCGACGAGCTGCCGGCGGCCGGCGTGGCCGACGTACTCGGCCGACTGGTGACCAAGTCACTGGTGGTGGCACAGCACGTCGAGTTGAGGGTCCGCTACTACCTGCTGGAAACGGTGCGCACCTACGCCCTGCGCCAACTCGCGGAGGCCGGCGAAAGACAGTCGCTTAGCCGTCAACACGCTGCCTTTGTGTTGCAACTGGCCGAGCGCGCTGAGCCTATGTCGCTCGACGCGGCCCAGGCCGCCTCGCTCGAGCCGGAAGAGGGCAACGTGCGCGCAGCGCTGGAGTGGACGATTCAGTACCAGCACGCTGAAGTAGGGCTTCGGTTGGCGACGGCATCCTTCTCCATGTGGCAGCACATCGGTCACTACAGCGAGGCCGGCGCCTGGCTCGAACGTCTCCTCGCCTTGTCTGACTCGACGATGGCGGACGCGACGCGAGCCAACGCGCTAACCGCCTATGCGCAGGTCGTGCTCCTTCTTGGCAACTTTGAGCGCGCTCAAACATATGCTCACGCCGCGCTTGAACAGCATCGGGCGGACGGCGATGCCCGCGGTATCGGCCTCGCGCTGAAAGTACTCGGCAATGTAGCCCTGCAGCAGGGAGATCTGACGCGGGCAGCGGCGCTCCACACGGACGCCCTTCGACGACTGGAGGAAGCAGGCAGTCGGGTGGACGTGATAAGTCTCACGCAGCTCGTGGTGGTGGCGTGTGAGCTCGGCGATACCGTCCGCGCC
>JAFAWJ010000345.1 GCA_019242065.1 Chloroflexota bacterium | reverse complement strand
GGCCTGACTCCAGGTATCGGCCTGCGTTGGCATGTTGACCCCCGGCACAAACCAGTCGCGACGAATGCCGTGGACCGGCAAGGTGTTCTCCCGGCACGCCTGGGTCGGCAGCATGCCCGACAGGGCGCACACGTCCGCTTGTTGGAGGCCCTGCGGTGGGTTGAAGGGGGTGGCCGGCGTACTGGCCAGCGCGCCGGCCATGAAGTCGTGCCAGATCTGGCCGGCGCCGGCGGCACCCATGACGTCCTTCATGGGCGTGTTGTCGGTGTTGCCGACCCATACACCAGTCACCAGGTCTGGCGTGTAGCCGACCACCCAGGAGTCACGGAACGCGTCTGTGGTGCCGGTCTTGACGGCGACCGGTCGATTATTGGGCAGCACCAGCGGGCTGTTGGCGCCGTACGTCGGTTGGCGGGCCTTGTCGTCCGAGAGAATCGACGTAATCTGATACACCAGGCGCGGATCCGCGACCTGGGCGCTGCCTGGCTTGTTGTACTCGTACAGCACCTTGCCCGACGAGTCGGTGACCTTCAAGATCGACACGGGGTCGAACTGGCGAAAGCCGTCCTCCTGTTGATCGGGCGTGCGCGGCAGACCGATCTGCTGACCGCCGTTGGCGAACACCGTGTAGGCGTACGTCAGGTCGAGCAGCTTGACCTCACCGCCACCCAGCGTCACGGACAGACCGTAGCGATTGGGGTCGCGCAAATCTTCGATGCCGAATTTATGGGCAGTGTCCAGCATGTCGGGGACGGTGACGAACTGGAGCGCCTCGACGGCCGGGATGTTGCGCGATTGCGCCAGGGCATCCCGCACCGCCATCGGACCGGGAAACTTGTCGTCGAAGTCGTTGGGCTTGTAACCACCCGGAAAGGTCGTCGGAATATCCCAGACAGTTGTTGCCGGGTTCCAGCCCTTGCCGAAGGCCGTGATATATGTAAAGGGTTTCAGGGTCGAACCCGGCTGGCGTAAGGCCAGCGCAACGTTGACCTGGCCGTCGATGCTGGCGTCGTCGAAGTTGACCGAGCCGAGCATGGCCAGGACCTCGCCCGTGCTGGGCTGGATGGCCACTAGCGCGGCGTTGGTGGCGTTGCGAGCCTTGATGTCGGCGATGTGCGCCGCGGCTTTGGTTTCGGCCAGGTGCTGCAGGTCGAGGTCGAGGCTGGTCGTGACCTGCAGGCCCTGACTGTAGAGCGCATCGGTCCCGAACTGCTGCTCCAGCTCCTGGCGCACGTAGGTGACGAAGTGGGGCGCTTCCTGGGGACCGCTCTGGGTCGGCGGGACGAGCTTGAGCGGCGCGGCCGCGGCGGCGGCTTCTTGCTCTGGCGTAATGGCGCCGGTCCTGACCATCTGGTCCAGGACGTAGCTCTGACGCTCTTTGGCCGCCTGCAAATTCGTATACGGGTCGTAAAAGCTGGGCGCTTGCGGCAGGCCGGCCAGCAGCGACGCCTCGGGGAGCGTCAGGTCTTTGGCGTGCTTGCCGAAATAGGTCTCGGCCGCGGCCTCGATGCCGTACGCGCGATTGCCGTACGGGATCGCGTTCATGTACATCTCGAGGATCTGGTCCTTGGAGTAGCGACGGGTCAGCTCCATCGCCAGAAACGCCTCTTTGATTTTGCGCTCGGCGGTCTGCTCTGGACCGAGCAGCGTGTTTTTGACCAGCTGCTGGGTGATGGTCGAGGCGCCGCTCTGGGGCGTGCCACTGCGGATCCACTGGTACGTGGCGCGGATGACGGCACGGATGTCGAAGCCGGGATTGTCGTAAAAGCTCGCGTCCTCGGCGGCGACGGTCGCCTGCTGGGCGACTTTGGGAATGTCCTCGAGTGGGATCAGCGTGCGGCGACCGCCCTCGGGGTCGTTGATCTCCTGGAGCAGCTTGCCGTTGCGATCCAGTATCCGTGCGGTCTGGAACATCTGGCGGTTGGCGAGCGTGCCGGGATCGGGCAGATCGCGGGCGTAGTACGCATACAGGCCCATGACGCTGGCAAAGCCCAGGGCGCCCAGGAAGACAACGATGGCGAGGAGAGTGAGGAGCAGACGCAATGCTGGGACAGTGATACAGACGCCAACTCCAGGTTGACAACGAGTTTTCGCGCTCGGGGCCGAACTGTGCGGCAGTCGAAAGGTCGGACGCGTTGTCTCGATCTTGTTACTGTGGGTGGCGGTGGAGACCTTTGTTCATCCCACGGCGGAAGTTTCGCCGCGTGCCACGCTCGGGCCCGGCTGCCGGGTATGGCGCCAGGCGCACATCCGTGAGGACGCCGTCATCGGCCCGGGCTCCGTCATCGGCGCCGGCGTGTACGTCGGCGCGGGCGTGCGCCTGGGTCGCAACTGCAAGGTGCAGAACAACGCCCTGCTGTACGAGGGCCTCGAGCTCGAAGACGGCGTCTTCGTCGGCCCGCAAGTGTGCTTCACCAACGATTTCCTGCCGCGCGCCGTCAACCCGGACCTGTCGCTGAAAACGTCCGACGATTGGCACCTGGGTTCAACGCGCGTACGCGTCGGTGCATCCGTCGGCGCGCACTCCGTGGTCGTCACGGGAGTCACGATTGGCCGCTGGGCGCTGGTAGGCGCCGGCAGCGTGGTCACCCGCGACGTGCCTGACCACGCCCTGGCGTACGGTCAGCCGGCCAGGATCCAGGGCTGGGTCTGCCACTGCGCCCGCCGCCTCGAGGTCCGCGGCAATACTGGCTGGTGCGACACCTGCCAGCGAACGATCGAGCTGCCCCTCGACGCCTAGCTGGCGGCCGGCAACGTCTTCGATAACGCGACGGTCCGCAGGTTGCGCACCGCCAGGTCGCAGAACTGCGCGTTGATCTCGACGCCGATCCCGCGCCGGCCGAGGCGCGCCGCGGCCACCAGCGTGGTCCCCGAACCTAGAAACGGATCGAGCACCAGGTCATCTGGATAGCTGTACAGCTTGATCAGGCGCCGTGGCAGCTCCTCGGGAAATGGCGCTGGGTGGCCGACGCGCCGCGGATTGGCGCCGGCGAACGTCCACATGCCCAGCGTCCAGGCCAGAAACTCGTCGCGCGTGATGTCCCCGCGTCGGCCGTTGCCCGCCGGCCTGCGGAAGCTGCCCTTGTAAAACACGGCGATCATCTCCACGGGCGCGGTCACAAACGGCGCCGAGGGCGAGAGCCAGGAGCCCCAGGCGGTGCGCCGCGAAATGTTCTGCTCGTTCCAGACGATGGACGTCTGGTAGGTCCAGCCGACGTCCTGGAAGATGCGCAGGTAGTCGGCATAAATGGCGCGTTTGCCGCCCTTGTTGGAGTCGAGCGGGATGTTGATGCACGCGCGCCCGCCGGCGGCGGCGACGGTGTACAGCGTGGTGGCCCAGGTGCGCACCCATTCGAGATAGCTGGTGTATGGCTGATCGTCGGCATACATGGTCTGACCGTAGTCGACCCCCAGCGCGTATGGCGGTGAGGTGATGATCAGGTTGGCCTGGGGCGGATCGACTGCTTCGACCAGGCGGGCGCTGTCGCCGCGCATGACCCAGGCGCAGGCGTCCTGGTGAATGATCTCGGGGATGTCACCCGTCTGGGGTCGATCGGCGCTGCGGTCGAGCCCGTCCGGCGGGAGTGGGGTGAGCACGGCGGACATTGTCTCAGCGACGGCCCGCGCGCGTGGTTACGGACCCGTACCGGCCGGCATACAGCACCATCACACGCCGGCATCTACGAGTTCTGGTCAGGGATGAGGCGCAGGGTATGACGCTGAACCTGCGCGATGGCCGGGCGGGTGAATGACAGCGGGTGGTACGCCACGCGTCGCCAGGCATCCACCTGGTCGGCATAGTGGGGCGAGCCGCGGTGGCCGCTTTGCCCGCCCGGAATGCACGCCAGGCAGTTGTCCCAATCACCACAGTCGCCAATGAAGCGGTACGCCGAGATCGGCCCGGCCACCTTGAAGCTGCCCGGCCAGCTGCCGCCCGCCCGCACCGTCTCCAGGTCGCCGCCCCAGGCAAAGCCCGGCACGTCGAACAGCAGACCGAGCGGCTTGCGTAGCGATAGCGCGTGTTCGAGCCGCAGCTGGTGCAATCGGCCCCAGTGCCAGCTCGAAACCCGCGGACCGAATTTGCGCATGAGCCAAGCCACGGACGCATGCCACGCCTGGCCGATGGCCGGATCGTCCGGTGACTCCGTGACAAATGCCAGCACCCGCTGCGTCTGTAAGAAGTAGTGCGAATTCACCGTGGCCAGCAGCGGGTGCGCGCCGGCGCCGAGCAGCGCCGGCAGCAGCTCGCCCACCTGAGTGGCGTGCCGAGCGCGGACCAGCTCGTTGCGGAAGACTTCGTAGATGCAAGCCGCGGACGAGTCCGCGCTGATGCGCCCGTCCCAGCGTCGCAGCTCCTCCAGCGCCCGGCGTTCCACCCGGCCGCGCGCCGGGACATGCTCGACCAGGGCAGCGGCAATGCGGCGCGCCGGCAGACTCAGCTCATCGGCCTGTAACGCGCCGAAGTCGACCGCCGAGTGGCGCCGTTTGCTCTCGAGCACCTGTCGGATGCGCTGATACCGCGCCGGGTCGATGAACTCGCGACTGAAGAAGTGCGCGTTGTTTTTCGCCACGTTGTGGTTGGCGTTGGCCCACAGACCGTCTGGCGGGTTGAAGGCCGTCGGCAAGTCGTCGAATGGGATGCTGCCGCTCCACTCGTACTGGCCACTCCACCCGGGCGACGGGACCAGCCCCTCGCCCCGCTGGCGCACTGGCACGCGCCCGACCATCTGGTAGCCGATGTTGCCGTCGGCGTCGGTGTAGGTCAGGTTCATTGCTGGCGTACCCCAGCGCCGCGCGGCGGCGCGGAACTCGTCCCAGGAGACAGCGCGGTTGATGTCCAGAAGCGCCGCGGCGGCCGAGGCACCTTCCAGCACCATGGAGCGCATCGCCAGGGGGCGGTGCTCGTCGGGGATGCCGGGGGTTGGCGTCAGGAGCGGGCCGTGGCGCGCGGTGACGAGCACGTCTTCGATCCACGGCGAGGCGCGCCCCTTGACCTTGATGGTCTCGGGCACGAGCGTGCCGGTTTCCCAATGACCGGCGAACTCGGTGCGGCGGCCGTCGCCCGGGTCCAGGCGTTCCACATACAGGTCGGCCACGTCGGCCATCGACGCGGTGATGCCCCAGGCAATGTGGCGGTTGTGACCGATCAGAATGCCCGGCGCGCCGGGCACACTCCCGCCGGCCACATTCAACTCGCCGCCCGCCGCCAGGTGCGCCTCGTAGAACACGCTCGGAAAGCGCGGAAACATGTGCGGATCATTGGCCAGCAGGGGCTTGCCGGTGCTCGAGCGTGCCCCGGAGACCGCCCACGCGTTGCTGGCCAGTGGGCCGCCGGTCAGCCCGAGCGGAGGCCGATCGCCGGCGCGCGGCGCCTCGGACGGACCCCAGTCATCGAGGTGGGGCAGCGCGTCCGACTCAGACTGCCAGATGTCCGGCTCCAGGCTGGCCGCCTGCGCGTAGCCGATCCTGGCGATGAGCCGCGATCGAATCAGCTCGCTTTCCCAGTTGGGTGACTGTGAGTAGGCCAGGTAGCGAGCAAAGCCCAGGCTATCGACTGGCTCCCAGGGTTCGGGTTGGAAACGGGCGAGCACGAACTCCACGGGCAGCTTTTTGGCGGCGATCAGCCCGTCCAGGCAGGCGTTCACACCGGCGGCATACGCACACAGAACGTCGTGCAGTTCGGCGTCGGCAGTGTCCCACTCTTGCCGCGCCGCGCGGTGCAACCCGACGCGCCGCTGGAAACGATCGATCTCCAGGGCGTCCTTGCCGAACACCTCGGCGAGTCGGCCGCTGGCCAGCCGCCGGGTCAGCTCCATCTGCCACAGGCGATCCTGAGCGTGGCAAAAGCCCAGGCCGAAGAACGCGTCGAGCGGCTCGCGTCCGCTGATGTGCGGAATGCCCCACCGATCGCGGATGACCTCCACGGGCGCGACGAGTCCCTTGAGCCGCAGCTCGCCGTCCACCTGGGGTAACGGCCTGCGCAAAAAATAACCGAACGCTCCCGCGACCAGCGCGCCAGTCGCCCCGGCGGCGACGCCGAAGCGGTTCAGTCCGAACGGCACCTAGTCGTTGTTGGCGTCGCCGGCGTCTTCGCGACGCAGCTGCTTGAGGAACTCCTCCAGCTCGTTGACTACCGCCTGTGGGCTGGGCAGGTCAGGCGCATCGGCGGGACCGCCGCTCGGGTCCGACTCTTCTTCGTGTTGCGCCGCGTCCGCTTCGCTCATCAAGCTGAGCATGCGCTCCACCTGCTCGCGAAGCTGCGGCTGATCGTGCAGGAGTCGGTCGACCTGACGCGACAGGGCTCGCCCGGCGCGCTCCAACTCGCGCAGCTCGAGCGGCACCCCGCTGATCTCGGAAAACGTGCGGAGCAGGGCATGTGAGACGCGCGGGTTGGGGACACCCTGAATGTAATTCGGCGCGTACCCGTATACAGCCACCGCGGGCAGTCCGCGCTTCTGCGCCTCGGCCAGCAGTACGGTGACGAACCCCGTCGGGCCTTCGTAGTCGGTGAAGGTCACGTTGCGCGCGCTGAGTTGCTCGGTCAGCTGCTCGTCGTTGGACCAGCCGGTCATGCGCACTTGGCCACGATGGGACACGGCGCCGAAGATCGAGCCGATGCACGTCATCGACCGCACCCCGAAATGCTGCAGGCCGTCGAGCATGAGCGACGCAAAGCTCTGCCACTTCAGGTTCGGCTCTGGCGCGACGAACAGCAGCAGGTCACTGGCGTGTTCGTCGATGACCGCGCCGTGAAACTCGCCGCGCGGCCACTGGACCGCACGGTCGCCGGCGCCGACGATCGACACCAGCGGCCGCGTGTCGGTGAAGGTGTAGAAGTCTTCCGAGTCGATCTCCGCGAGCTTGCGCGTCTTCATGTTGCTGATCAGGTGACGCACGCCGCCCGTGCCACCTGAACCCGCGTCCACCCATCCGCCGAACGCGACCAGGGCCGCTGGCGCGCGCAGGATCAGCGCTTCGGCCTCAGGCAGGTAGCGCAGCGCGGCGGGTTCGGCGGCATCCTCAGACACTGCCCCAAGTATAGGGACTCAGGTTGCGACGCCCGTCAGGAAAAACAGCGTTCGCGCCGCGATCTCACCCGCCAGGACCAACGCGGCGACGATGTACAGCAAGCCCGTTGCCGAGTCCAGCGAACGAATGCGGGCGGTGCGCCAGGTCATCAACAGGGCGGCGAGGGGCACCAGCAAACCGAAGACGACGCGCACCCCGAGGAACACGCCGTCCTCGTCGAAGAGGTGCTGCACGATGCCGCTGTCGGCGCCCGGTCCGAACAGGAGAATCGGGAGCAGCACCATCTGCAGCACGACGGCTCCCAGACACACAAAGGTCAGTCGGATCAGCGGCTGCACGGGCAAGCCTGGGGACACCAGGTACCAGTGGCCGAGCGACAGGCTGGTGACCGCCGTGCCGAGCGCCACGCCACCCGCGAGGACCGCCAGCGGCACGCCCAGTCCGTCGAGCTGTGGGCTGGTGACGACCAGCGACGCGGCCCACAGGCTGGCCAGCGCCAGCAGGGGCACCAACGGGCCCAGAATGCGCGCGGCGGGCACGATCAGATACACGGTGAAGACGGCGACGAAGGCGAAGGTCAGGACGCGTTCGATCTGGAACCACAGGGTGGCGGGGGGGACCAGGTCGGTGGGCGGGAAGCTGCTGCGCAGCCAGATTGCCAGGGCGCCGCACACGAGCAGGCACGCGCCGGTGAAGCGGGTGAAGCCGAGCGGGACGTCGCCGCGCAGGTGGACCAGAAACAAGGCGATGGTCCCGCCCGCGGCGACTTCGAGGAGGAGGAAGAAGGCCGCCTGCGGCAGCGCAAGCACAGGCGGACTAGGGCCGTCTCACGGCTGCGCGCCGCGACGTTCTGGCCGTTTTCGGACTAACCGGCGCGTTCGGCTTGGCGTAGCGCCTCGGTCTCGTGCGGCCGCGCGTAGTCGTCTTCGAGCCGCAGGGTGGTGCCCGCCTCGGGTGTCGACGCCTCGATAATCGTCGCGTCCGAGTCCGCCGCGGCGCACAGCCGATGCCGCTGACCCACAGCCACGTGGTAGCCGACGCCAGGCTGCATCTCGACGTCGTGCAATTGGCCGTCGGGCCCTTCGAGGACCAGGCTGCCGCGACCCGCGACCAGCGTCTGCGTTTCGACCTTCACGTCGTGCAACTGCAGGCTCAGCCGCTTGCCTGCCTTCACATGAATAAGTTTGAACGTATACGCCGCCTCGGCCGGCGACAGCAGAATCTCATAGCCCCAGGGCTTGTCGACCCGTCGGGCCTGCGGCTCGAGGGAAAACGCCGCCGCGTTTGCAACGTCAGTCATAGATTCACCTGTACAGAGGGTAAAGGTTCCTCACGCGTCGAATTGTCCTACCAGGCGCGCGTACGTTTGCTCCAGACTCTCGGGTAGCACCTTGGTCCCACCCACCACCGGCATGAAGTTGGTGTCGCCATTCCAGCGCGGCACCACGTGCACGTGCAGGTGATCCGGCACCCCGGCCCCGGCTGACTTGCCCAGGTTCATGCCGACGTTGAACCCGTCTGGCGCATACACGCGCCCAAGCGCGCCAACCGCCAGTTGCGTCGCCTGCATCAGGCCAGCGGCAATGTCACCCTCGAGTCCTGCCAGGTCCCCGGTGTGGGCATACGGCGCCACCATCAGGTGCCCGCTGTTGTACGGATACAGGTTCAGCAGCACGAACACCAGCGGCGCGCGAAACAGCACCAGGTTTTGGCGATCATGCTCAGGATCAGCCGCGTGATCGCACAAGAAACAGCCATCCGCGTGGCTGTCGCCCGAACCTTCGAGGTACGCCCGTCGCCAGGGAGTCCAGAGCCGCTCCACCCATGAAGTGTAGGCGGCGCTCACGGCTACAATACGGGCGCGTTCGCCAATGCATTCCCTCGACAGCCTGCCCAGTCTGACCCCCCTCCAACAGGCGATCTACGAAACTGACCAGTTGGGGCTCACCCTGCGGGACAGCATCAAGATCGTCACCCAGCGCATGGGCTTCTTCGTCGGTCAGAACAAGTATCTCGACGAGCGCGCCAAGATCAGCCGCCTGCTCGAAGAATCGCAGTAGGCCGGTATGCAGATCGGCATCGCGGGGTTGCCAGGCGCCGGCAAGACGACGCTGTTCAACGCGTTGGCCCACCAGCACGCCAGTATCGGCGGCTATGCGGGGGCCGAGCCCAATCTGGCCGTGGTCAAGGTGCCCGACGACCGACTCGACCAGCTCTCGGCGCTGTTCCAGCCCGTAAAGCACACGCCCGCCGAGGTGCGTTTCGTCGACGTCGCGGGGGTGGCGCGCGGCATGGGCCAGGACAGCAGCGCCGCGGTGCTGGCGCACCTGCGGACCGTGGACGTCCTGCTGCAGGTGATCGGTGGCTTCCAGTCCGAACGCGGCCCACGAGCGGACTTCGAAGACTTCAGCCTCGAGCTGCAGCTCGCCGACTTATCGCAGATCGAAAAGCGTGTCGATCGCCTGGAGAAGGAGCTACGCCTCGGAGCCAAAGGCACGCCGGCCGAACGGGCGGCCAAGGAGCGCGAGCTGAGCGTCCTCGGGCGACTGCGGCCGGTGCTCGAGGCGGGTCAGCCGGCCAGAACCGTGACGCTGGATGCTGAGGAGCACAAAGCGGTGGCCAGCTTCGGCTTTCTGACCTTGAAGCCGACACTGGTGGTCGTGAACCTGGCCGACGACCAGGCGGGTGACGAGGTGCTGGCCGGGCTCGAGGAGCTGACGGTCGAGCTGCCACTGACAGGCGTCCTGGCGCTGCCTGGCAAGCTGGAGATGGAGTTAGGCGAGCTGAGTCCCGAGGACGCCGCCGAGTTCATGGAAGCCCTGGGGGTGAGTGGCAGTCAGCTCGGCGCGGTTACCACGGAAGCGTACCGGCTGGCGGAGCTGATCTCGTTTTTCACCGCTGGCGAGGACGAGTGCCGCGCCTGGACGATTCGGCGCGGGACCAACGCCCAGGACGCCGCGGGCGAGATCCACTCGGACCTGGCGCGCGGCTTCATCCGCGCCGAGGTCATTCGCTGGGACAAACTGCTGGAAGCCGGCAGCGAGGCGGCCGCCAAGAAACACGGCTGGGTGCGACAGGAAGGCAAAAGCTACATCGTCTCCGACGGCGATGTACTCCACGTCCTCTTCAACGTCTAGGCAGCGCCGTCCAGGCAGCGTCGTCTAGGCAGCGTCCAGATCCGGTCCAGCGCGTGTCTTGCCCCGCCAGCGCGGCAGCCGCGGCCGTGGCCAGCGGATTGCGTTCAGGCGGCGGGCGCTGGCGCCGCTCAGCGTGAGGACGCACCACAGCAGCCAGCCGGCGCCGAGCAGGATCAGGAGCTTGGGCACCTGCGCGCCTGGACCGGGGGTTGCCTCCAGGGTCGGCTGCTGCGTCGGGTCCAGGTTCAGGCCCATCGGCGTGCCGGGCTCTGGCGGCGGCGAGACGTTCAACGCGGGATCGTCCTCCCAGCCGTCACCAATCAGGGACACCGGCCCCGGCGAGACCGTTGGCGCCACCTGAGCCACCGGCACCACTGGCGTCAATACAAGGGGCGCCCGACCGGCCGCATCCGCGTCGGCGTCTGCCAGCCGTCGCGCGCCGCGCGCCACGTTTTCGGTTGGGACAGCCGTCAGCTTTCTCGGCAGCTCGGGGAACGTCAGCGCTTTTTGATCGGGCGACAGACCCAGCGCCACGGCGTGGTGGGGGATCGAGGAATTGTCCCAGGCGTATTCGAGCTCGACGTCCGAGATCTCGAGTCCGTAGCCGAGCGTGGTCGCGAAGGCGCCGTCGTTGTAGATGAAGCCGTTCGGCGTCAGCCCGGTGATCACGATGTAGTGGTCGAAATCGGACAGCGAACTGGTATGCCCGGGCAGGTTGCGGTACTTGACCAGCGTAATGACCGGGTGCCCCTGCTGCACGTGCCAGCGCACCGCGTCCGTCGACCAGTTGCGATAGCCGCCCTGGTCGCTGTACAGGTCCATCGGGGTCAGCCCGGCTTGAGTGGCGATCCGCGCCAGCACGTCGAGACTGGTCCCCAGGTCCGTGTTGAAGTTGTCGATCATGTTGTTCAGGTAGTCGCGCACCTGCGACGGACCGACTTCCAGGCCGAACGCGGCCAGCACCATCGTCAGCGACGCGGGCCCGCAGTTGACGTACTGGAAGTCACCGCCGTCCAGTTGCGAGCGGAACGGCACGCCGAGCCAGATCAATCCGTCTCCCAGGACGCGACGCTGCACCTGCGCCATCAGGTCGCGTCCTTCGGCAAACCGCAGCGGCAGCGACGTGACTGAGGCGAGCGCGACGATCTGCTCGTCATCTGACGCGGCCTCTTGTGCGTCGCCATTGGGCGGCAGGCCCGCCGCTTCGCGCGTGATCAGGCCAAACGTGACGTAGGGCGTATCCACACCGTCGGCGACGTCGACGTCCTGGCCGGCATCGGTGGTCGGCACATAGTCGGTCGGCGCGGTCACCTCGACGTGGTACGTGCCCGGCTTCAGACCCTCGAAGTGGAAGTCGCCGTTGGCATCGGAGTGCGTCGTGCGGGTGAGCCCATCGGCGAACAGCAGCACCAGCTCGACGTTGCTGA
>JAFAWJ010000210.1 GCA_019242065.1 Chloroflexota bacterium | reverse complement strand
GTGTTTGTGGTCTCACCACGACCCGGCTGTGCTACGATGCGCTGAAGCATGCGATCGGCGCGCACGCGCAGCCTGCCGGCGAGCACTTCCGAGGTGGTTGGCCGCCTCAGCAACGAGGTTCTCGTGTGCGATGGCGCCATGGGCACGATGCTGCACGCCGGCGGCGTCTCGCTCGATCGTTCCCTGCCCGAGCTCAACCTCTCACACGCCGACCTGGTGCGCTCGATCCACCACGCGTACATCGCGGCCGGTGCGACGGTCATCGAAACCAACACCTTCGGCGCCACTCGCCTGCGGCTGGCGCGCTTTGGTCTGTCGCAGCAAGCGCACGAGTTGAATCGCCTCGGCGTGAAGCTGGCGCGCCAGGCGCAGGCGCAGGCCAGGGCGCCTGGCTTACTGGTGGCGGGTTCGGTCGGCCCGGCCACCCCGGGCGGGGTTGGCCAGCGCGTCGCGGCGCGCGAGCTGCGCGACGCGTTCCGCGAGCAGATCGATGGGCTGTACGAAGGCGGCGTCGACCTGCTGGTCTTCGAGACGTTCGGCAGCCTGTCGGAGCTGGTCGAGGCCATCGGCGTGGCGACGAGCACGGGCAGCGTGCCGATCGTTGCCCAGATGACCTTCGTCGAGGACGGCCGCACGCTGGGTGGTGACAGTCCGGAAGAGGTCGCTACGACGCTGGGCAATCTCGGGGTGGCTGTCGTGGGCGCCAACTGCACACTCGGACCTCAGGGCCTGCTCGACGTCATCGCCGAGCTCGGACGCTGGACCAATCTGCCGTTGGCAGCGCAGCCGAATGCCGGACCCCCGACGCTGACAGAGGGGCGCTTTCAGTACACGTCGTCGGATCCGGCGTATTTCGGGCGGTATGCCGGGCGATTCGTCGAGCTGGGCGCGACGCTCGTGGGTGGCTGCTGCGGCACGACACCCGCCCACATCGAGGCGGTCGCGACGGCGGTCAGCGGGCTGGGGCCGGCGCCCCGCCTGCCGGCGGCACAGCATGCCGCCAGCCACGCGCTGCGTGTCGAGACCATCGAGCCCCAGACGGCGACCGACGTTCCCGTAGCTTCGGTCTTCGACCGCGCGGCCAGAGGTGAGCTGGTGATGGCGTGCGAGCTGCCACCGCCGCTGGGCGCCCAGACGGAGCGAGCCGTGGCAGACGCGCGGCTGCTCGCGGCAGCCGGCTGCCGCGCCGTGGTCGTGGGACCGGTTGGCAGCACGCGCGCGCAGGCCAGTCCGGCCAGCATCGCGCTGCTGGTCCAGCAGCGCGTGCCGGAGATGGAGGTCATCCTGACCGCCACGACCTGGGAGAAGAGCCTGATGGTGCTGCAGGCGGACCTGCTCGGCACGTATGCCTTTGGCATCCGGCATGTGGTGTGTCGCACGGGCACACCGCCGCTCCACGGCGACTATCCGAACGCGGCAGGTGTCTGGGAAGTGGACTCACTGGGCCTGATCGAAGTCCTGCGTGGCCTGAACGAAGGGCGCGACTACAACGGCATTCCGGTCGGGCGCCCGACGACGTTTGTCATTGGGGCGCGGATCAATCCAGCCGCCGTCGATTTCGAACACGAGGTGGCCGTGGCCCGCCGCAAGCTTGCGGAGGGTGCGCACTTTCTGGTGACCCCGCCGGTGTACGACCTGCAGGCGCTCCAGCGTTTGCTTGAAGCCGTCGATGCCCCGTCGCAGGTACCGGTCCTGCTGGGGATCATGCCGCTGCACGATCTCCGTCACGCCGAGTACCTGCAGAACGAGGTGCCGGAGATGTCGGTGCCGCCGGTGATCCTGGAACACATGTGGCGTGCTGGCGAGAGCGCACCGGCCGTCGGACGCGACATTGCCGTCGAACTGTTCGAGTCCGCCCGCCAGCACGGATGGATCCACGGAGCGGTGCTGTCCTCGGGGTCCGGCTCGGCGGCCGAACTAGCCACCTTGCTGCCGGCGCTGGTGTAGCGCGGCATGTCGGCAGTCGAACCAGCCGAGCTGGCGCCGCTGCAGAGCACCCCCGGCACGCTCCAGGCGC
>JAFAWJ010000193.1 GCA_019242065.1 Chloroflexota bacterium | reverse complement strand
AGTTGTTCTCGACGATGATCACGCGGCGAGCGTTGCCGAGCTGCTCCATGATCGCGTCGGCGTGCAGCGGGACCAGCCACTTGATTTGCAGGTTGTTGGCGACGACGCCCTCGGCGGCGAGGTGCTCGATGGCTTCGCGGATGACGCCCTGCGTCGAGCCCCAACCGACCAGCGTGACCTCAGCCTCGGGCGAACCGAAGATCTGTGGCGCTTCGATGCGCGGCAGCACGCCTTCCATCTTGCGCATGCGCTTTTCGTGCATGGCCTGGCGCTTGTGCGGGTTGGTGTATTCGTCGCTGATCAGGCCGCCCTCGTCGTCGTGCTCGTCGGTGGCGACCACGTGCACGTAGCCTTCGGTGCCCGGAAATGCGCGGGGCGAGACGCCGCTGGCGGTGAACTCGTAGCGCTTGTAGCTGCTAAGGCCATTGGCGCTCCCGTTGGCGTGGCCATTCGAGCCGTTGGTGCCGACGATCTCGCCGCGGTCGATCGGGACGTCGAAACTGAGATCGTCAGGATCGACGCTCGAGCGCCCCTCCGAGATCAGCAGGTCGGACATGATGACCGCCGGGCACTGGAAGCGCTCCGCCAGGTTGAACAGCTCTGGCACGGTCTTGAAGCAGTCTTCGATGGTCGTCGGTGCCACGATCAGGCGCGGGTAGTCGCCCTGACCGGCGCCGAGTACCTGCCACAGGTCCCCCTGCTCGGTCTTGGTGGGCACGCCCGTGGCTGGCCCAGCCCGCTGCACGTCGATGCACACGACCGGAATCTCCATCATGGCCGCCGCGCCCAGAGCTTCGGTCATGAGCGCAAAACCGCCGCCGGAGGTCGCGCACATGGCGCGCGCGCCGGTGTGCGCCGCGCCGATCGCCATGTTGATTACGCCCAGCTCGTCTTCGACCTGGCGGACCATGATGCCGAGCTGCGGGCCGTGGCGCGCCATCCAGTGCAGGACGCCCGTCGACGGACTCATCGGATACGCGCAGTAGAAGCGCACGCCGGCCGCCGCACCGCCCATGGCGAGTGCCGAGTTGCCGTCGATAAACGCCAGTGGCTTGCCCAGGTTGGGCAGCGGCGTCGGAAAGCGCTGGTACGTGCGGACGGCGTGCTCGTAGCCGGCCCTCGCCACGCCGACGTTCTCGTCGATGGCCGCCTGACCCTTGCGTTGGAACTGCAGGGTCAGAATCTCTTGGAGGACGTCGAACTCGACGCCGATCAGTTGGAGGATCGCTGCCAGCGCAATGGTGTTCTGGACGAGGTCGCCTTTGACCGAGGGGGCCAGGTCCTTGACAGAAAACGGGCACAACTGGACGCCATCGGCGACCGCGCCCGGCTGAATTTTATCGGCGTTGTACAGGACGACCGAGCCGCTTCCCATGAGGTGGAGGTGGCGGTCCATCGTGTCCTGGTTGAGGGTGACCAGCATGTCGAGCCGGTCACCGGTGCTGAGGATGGGGGCGTCGCCGGTCCGCAGCGTGAGCAGGATGTGACCGCCACGCACGATGGACTGGTAGGCGCTATACGTCTTGAGATTCAGGCCTCGGCGGACGAAAATGCGTGCCAGAATATCGCCGGGAGTGGCGATACCCTGGCCCGCGGCCCCGCCAATGCCAATTGCCAGGTCTATTCCCATTGTTCACTTCCCATAAGCGCTGTTTATGGCTACGATCTAAGTCAGTCATAAGATACAGAATTCGCCGCCACCAGGGCTACGATCTCTCGACTTGTTCACACACGGACTGGCTATCCGCGCTCGTTATAGCTCGTGCGCGCGCTGCGCCGAGTTGTTCCTCACCAAGTCACGTCGACCCGTAAGTGGATCACCTGTACGGCCGCAACTCGGTCTTCGAAGCGCTGCGCGCCGCGCGACGGCCCGTACAGCGCGTGCTCGTGGCCCGCGGCGCTCATGGTATTGAAGATCTCGTCACCGAGGCACGCCTGCGGCGCGTACCCGTCGACTCGGTGGATCGGTATCGGCTCGACAGGCTCGGTGGGGCGCACCATCAAGGCGTCGTCGCCGAGGCCGCGGCATTCCCGTACGCCCACCTCGACAGCCTGCCGCCGGCTGGCGACTCGCCGCTGCTCCTGGTGCTCGACAGCCTGCAGGATCCACAGAACTTTGGCACCTTGCTGCGCACGGCGCAGGCGACGGGCGTCGATGGCGTCCTGATCCCCGAGCATCGCGCGGTGGGCGTTACGCCCGCGGTCTCGAATGCCTCGGCGGGTGCGGTCGAGCACCTGCGGATCGTGCGCGTGACCAATCTGGCCCGCACCCTGCAGCAGCTCAAGGCCACCGGCGTCTGGACGTTCGGGCTGGCGGTCGACGCCGAGCAAGCCTACTGGGCGGCGGACCTGAGCGGACCGATTGCGATCGTCGTCGGCTCCGAAGGCAGTGGCCTGAGCCGCCTGGTGCGCGAGACCTGCGACATCCTGGTGGCCATCCCGATGGCAGGTGGCAGCGTCCAGTCGCTGAACGCGTCGGTCGCCGGCTCGCTGGTGCTGTACGAGGGGTTCCGACAGCGCGGCGCTACCCTGAGGCAACCATGAAGATCACGAGCATCGAGTGCTTTCCTGTCTTTAACGGGGCTCGCAACAACCTGTTCGTGACTGTCGACACGGACGAAGGCATCGAGGGGGTTGGCGAATGCGGTCTCAGCGGCCGTGAGCTGGCCGTCATGGGCAGCATCGAGCACTTCAAGCCGCTGTTGATCGGCGCGGATGCCAGTCGCATCGAGCACATCTGGCAGACG
>JAFAWJ010000049.1 GCA_019242065.1 Chloroflexota bacterium | reverse complement strand
AGCCTCGTCGGCGTGGTTTATAACACCACCCTGTTCCAGCAGCTTGGACTGCAGATACCCTCGACCTTTCCCGCTCTGGTGGACATGTGCAGCAAGGTGAAGGCGGCCGGCAAGACGCCGATGGCGCTCGCCGGGCAGGCTCCAGGCCTGTACGCCCAAGCTCCTGCCGCGAATACGGTGTATGCCGCCAATCCCAACTGGAACGATGATCGCGCGGCTGGCAAGGTCACCTTCGCCAACACCCCGGGCTGGCAAATGGCCTTGCAAGAGTTTCAGGACCTGAACAACGCCGGCTGTTTCCAGGACGGGGCGTCCGCGGACACGGTCGTCAAGGCCTTCCAGATGCTCGGCAACGAACAGGCCGTGATGTTCCTTGCCCCGTCGGCGGCGATTGGCGGCATTCTCGGCGTCAACCAGAATTTCAAAGCGGCCATGTTCCCGGTGCCTGGTCCAACTGCTGACAGTACCCGCGCAGTCACGGAGTACAACGATTCCTTCAGCGTCAACGCCAAGTCCCCAAATCAGGATGCGGCGCTGAAGCTCGTGGACTTTCTCGCGCAACCGGATCAGCTGAAGACGTATGCCCAGATCCAGGGCGAGATTCCCGTTCCGGACTCCGTCACAGGCACCGTTCCCGACCTGTACAGCTCGTTCGGCCCGCTACTCCAGCAGAAGAAAACTGTGACGCTGCCAACGCTGATCTGGCCCAACCCCGCGGTGGGAACGGCGCTTACGCCGGATATGCAAGGCCTGCTCACCGGACAGAAGAACATCCCCGACGTACTGACTGATCTCGATAACGCCTGGAACAGCTGATTGTGGCTATCGAGCCTGGCCTCCAGCGAGGCGACGGCAAGCCTGCCGTCGCGCTCGCGAGAGGCTCCGCGGAGGTCCGGCGCGGTCGGATGATGGCCGGTCGAGCGGCGCGACCCTATCGTCCCAACGCACCGCTGACGTGGCTGATTCCGGGCGCCGGGTTGCTTGTGGCCGCGCACTACATCGCGGTAGTCGCGGGTGCCTGGTACGCATTTACCGACTGGAACGGCCTGTCAACACCGAACTTCGTCGGGTTCCGTAACTTCGAGCAAATCTTCGGCGATTCCACGGCGCGTATCGCGTTCGTCAACACTATCGTCCTCGCAGTTACGTTTGTTGTCGCCGCAAATCTCATCGGGTTGCTACTGGCGCTGGGACTTCACCGCGCGGTCAAAACTCGCAACATTCTGCGGTCCGCGTTCTTTGCGCCGATAGCTCTGAGTCCGCTGGCGGTTTCGTACATCTGGCAGTTCATCTTTTCGTTTGACGGAGCCCTGAATTACCTGCTTCAAGCAGTCGGCCTCGGCGCGCTGCGTCGACCATGGGTTGCCGACCCGTCGGCCGCGTTGTGGACGATATTCGTGGTCCTGGTATGGCAGTTTTCGGGACTCATGATGATGTTCTATCTCGCCGGTCTCAACAGCATTCCGGAAGAGGTTGACGAGGCCGCCGCCACCGACGGGGCGGGCACACTCGCGCGGGTGTGGCACGTGACGCTCCCGTTGCTGGCGCCATCCCTGACGATCGCCCTGACGTTCAGCGCGATCACCGGCTTGCGCGTTTTCGACCAGGTCATTGCACTGACGAATGGTGGACCGGCGGGCGTGACCGAAACACTCGCCACTCAGGTTTACAAGCAAACGTGGACGCTGGGTCGATTCGGCTACGGAGCTGCCTTCGCGTTGCTCCTCTCGCTGTTCGTTGCGATCGTGGCTATCAGCCAGCTGATCGTCCTGCGCCGACGCGAACAGAGCATGGCCTGATGGGATACCTCAATCGCTATAGCCAAGCGACGCTCGTCCGCGAGCTGTGCCTGGTGCTGGTGGCCATGATGTGGTGGGTGCCCTTCTACGTCCTGGTGACAGTGATGCTGAAACCAGGGTCGGAAGCGACGAAAGCGCCGTTTTCGCCACCAGCAGAACTGGAGCTCTCCAATTTCTCGAAGGCCTGGCAAGGCAGTGGTGGCGTCGGACTTGGGGCCGCGGCGCTCAACAGCGCGATCATTACCGCTGGCAGCGTGCTGGCTTTGATCGCAGTCGGCTCGATCTCCGCATATGTGATCGCCAGACAGGGCCCTCGCCTCGGGACCGCACTCTACCTCGGATTCGTCCTCGGGATACTGCTACCCGCGCAGCTCGGGATCGTTCCGATTTACGTTGCGCTCCGCCAGGTGGGGCTGCTGGGAACAAACGCGGGCGCGATCCTGTTGTATACGGGTTTGCTCTTGCCGCTTTCGGTGTTTCTGTACACCGGCTTTATTCGCGCGCTCCCAAGAGATTACGAGGAGGCAGCTTTCATCGACGGCGCCAGTCGGTGGCAGGCCTTCACCCGCATCCTGTTCCCGCTTCTCAGCACCGTAACCGGCACCGTTGCAGTATTGACGGCGCTGATTGTCTGGAATGACTTCTTCACACAGCTCGTATTCTTTGGTGGCGGAACCAATAACCGTACGCTGCCGGTCGCGATTTACTCGTTCGTGGGCGAGTACGAGTCGCAGTGGAACGTCGTCTTCGCGGCAGTCGCCCTAGCTCTGGTGCCCGTGCTCGTGCTGTACTTCGTCGCGCAGCGGAACCTCGTGCGAGGCTTCACCGGAGGGATCAAGTAACTTCGCTCATGCACTTTTCGGTATTTCTCACCGCGCGTTCGATGGATCCGGATCAGGACGGAGCCATCATTCAGGCGATGACCGACTTCGCCCTGCAGGCGGAGGAGCTTGGTTTCGACGCCGTGTTCTGCCCCGACCACCACTTCACGGGCTACGGGCCGATGGGCTGTGACCCGTTTCTGTATCACGGGTATCTCGCGGGACAGCTGAAGCGGATGCGGTTTGGGTTCTCCGTCGTGACGGGCTCGCTGCATCATCCGGTCCGATTCGTCGAGCGTATGAACCTGTTGGACCAGCTCACCAAAGGGCGATTGCTGGTCGGCATTGGCAGTGGCACCACGCCCGAGGAAACCATCGGCTTCGGCGTCAACTTCCAGGACTCGCGGCCGGTGCTGGACGAAAACCTCGACATTGCCATGCGCCTGTGGACGAAAGACATGCAGGATGAGCCTGTCCAGTTCGATACCGGTCACTACCGCGGCGCGGTGGTGCAGCGGATCGTGCCGCGCTCATTCCGTCGTCCGTATCCGCTGATGATGGGTGTCGCGCTGCGCGAGGCGAGCATCAAGCGCGCCGTGAAGTACGGTTGGTCGGCGTTCATTCCGGACTTCGTGCCGCCGTTTCCGGAGGACAATTCGCCCTCGCCGAAATTTGTCGAGTCGCTGAATGCGTATGGCGACGCGTTGAACAGATCGGACCACTCGCGGGCGCTGAAAAAGGAATTGCTGGACTGGACGACGCACACGTATCAATGCGTGCACGTCGCCGAGACTGACGCGCAGGCGCGCCGCGAACTGGAGTTCATCGTCGATCAGTACCAGCAAGCGATCGATCGGGAGCGGCCATACAACAAACGTGCCGAACAGATCAGCGGCCTGGACCTGCCAGCGGCGCCCGATGCCCGCAGTGAGAACTGGATCAAGGCGTGGTGCCTGTATGGCAGCGCGGCGACCGTCACGGCGGAATTGCGGCATTACGCGGACACCGGCGTTGGCAACGTACTGCTCAGCTTCACGAATGGGCCCTGGAGCGAGGAGCGTTGGAGACTGAGCCAGCAGTCCATTCGCCTCTTCGCCGACGAGGTCATGCCCCACTTCAAGCCGAAGGCAGCTGTAGGCGCGGCCGCGCTCTAACTCCGAGAATGCGGATGGTACAGTCGCCGGCGATCATGACTGCAATAGCTGGCGGCGAAGAGCGGAAGGCCTTGAATCTGGGCCGGGTCGATCTCAATCTTCTGGTCGCCCTGGAAGCGCTGCTGGATGAAACGAACGTGACGCACGCTGCCGAACGCGTGCACCTGAGTCAACCGGCGATGAGCGATGCGCTGCAGCGTCTGCGTCGGCTGTTCGGTGACGAGCTGCTGGTGCGGGTTGGTCGTCAGTACCAGTTGACCGCCTTCGCGACGGAGCTGCAAGAGCCGCTCCACGAACTGGTGCAGATGGCGGGCGACATCGTCCAGCGCCGCGAAGTGTTCGATCCCGCGAAAGACTCACGTAGCTTCAACGTGGTTGCTTCGGAATACGCGGCATACATTCTCATCCAGCCGGTGCTGCAGCGGCTGGCGGAATCGGCACCTGGTTTGTCGCTGCGACTCCAGCGGTCGACTCCGGGTGAGCCCGAGAAAATGACCAGCGACCTCATGATGGGTCTGTGGCCTAGCATAGGCGCGGGCGAGTTGGTCCTGCAGAGCGA
>JAFAWJ010000030.1 GCA_019242065.1 Chloroflexota bacterium | reverse complement strand
AAGTACAGCGTGATCAGGTCGCGCACGAGCCGCCCATCCGACGACGACCGTCGCCGCGTTACGGACGGCTCTCTCGCTGAGGTCGACTCTCATAGGTCACGCTCAACCGCGTGCCGCGGTCGTCATCACGGGCCGCCACCACCCGTCCAGCCCGACCCAGGCGTGCCATTTCAACGACGGACGAGCTGTAGCGCCTGATCGCGCCGCGCACCCCCCGTGACGTCGCTACTCGCGCCGCCGGCAACCCGTCACGCGCACGCGAGCGACGTTATGGGCCAGCACATGAAACAGACAGCTAGCCGCAGGTTGGCCCCCCAGGATGCGCAGCTTGGCACACGCAGCGACATTCGACGCAGGAGGATGAGATGATAAGCACGTCGGCTGATGCTCGGCACCTACGCCGGACATCAGCCCTCCGGCACACCCTGAGGAGGAACTGACGGTATGGCGGACACGCGCATCGGACCCGTCCAGCTCTTGGTGCTGGACTTCGAGACGGACCAGCTTTCGGGGCGCGTCTCCGAGGAGTTGCGGAAGCTGACCGACCACCGCGGCCTGTTCCACGACCGCAGCATGCTGCGGCTGCTCGACCTGCTAGTGCTGGCCAAGGACGCCCAGGGCAACTTCGCCAAGGTACGCGCCAGCGACCTGACCGACGAGCAGGCGGCCCGTTACGGCGCGCTCGCCGGCGGCCTGCTGGGCCTGGGCGCCGCCGTCGGCTACGGCACCGACAGCGATACGGCAGCGGCCGTAGCTCAGGCGGGTGCCGAGGCCGGTGCACTCACCTTAGCTAACCTCGACTTCGGGCTCACTGACGACGAGCTGAAGAAAGTGGCCGACGCCGTGCCGGCCAACACCACGGTCGCGATCGCAGTCATCGAGCACCGCTGGGCGATCAACCTCAAGGAGGCCATTCGTGATTCGGGCGGCATCGTGCTGGCCTCCGGGCTGATCAGTGCAGAGGCGCTGCTGACGCGCGGGGCACTGCTCGGCGACTACGCAGCCTACGCCGATCAGCAGACGGCCGCCGGTCCCGCCTGAAGGAAAGGAATCACCGATGAAACCACTCTCGGAGCAGCTCCAGGCACTAGCGAAGCAGACTGAGCGGGCCGAGGATTCAGTTGCCGCCGCCCACGCCGAGAACCGCCAGCAGCTTGAGACGCGCAAGCAAGCGCTCAAGCAACAGCTCGACACCACAAGGCCGAGCAGCAGGCCGCCACCCAACAGGCGCGGGCTGACGCGGATGCCAGGTGGCAGCAGCTCGAGACCTCGATGCGCGAGGCGAGGGCGAGCGCCGAGGCGGAGTTGGAGGTGGCCAAGGGCGCCTGGAATGCCGACAAGGCCGCAGCCCGCGCCGAACTGGCCGAGGCCGATGCGGATGCGGAAGACGCTATCGCGTTCGCCCAGCAGGCTGTCGCGCAGGCGCAGTACGCTGCCGTCTTCGCCCTGCAGTGCCGCGCCGAAGCCGACGAGTTGGCAGCAGCAGCTACGCACTAGCACATCGCCGCGGCGCGCCAGGTGCCGCCGCCACACCGGCTCAGGCCGCGAACTGGCCTGAGCCGGACCATCCTCGAAGGAGGAACTCATGGTCGACTTCATGTTGGCCCAACAGCAGATCAGCAGCGGCACGAGTGCCGCTGCCGTGGTTGGGGGATTCGTCCTCAACTTGGTCATCGCCGTCGTCCTCTACATCGTGTTCGTGATCGGCACCTGGAAGGTGTTCACGAAGGCAGACCGCCCCGGCTGGTGGTCGATTATCCCGATCTGGAATGCGATCGTGCTGCTGCAGATCACCGGCCGCTCGGGCTGGTGGGTGCTCGGGTACCTCGTGCCTCTCTTGAACCTGTTCGTTCACATCCGCTGGGCGATTGAGATGGCTCACTCATTTGGTCGCAGCACCTGGTTCGCCGTCGGACTCGTGTTCCTGGAGCCATTGTTTCTAGTCATTCTGGGTTTCAGCGACTCGCGCTATGCCGGGCCCGCGACGCAGGCGCCGCGGGCCATGCCTGCCACTGCATGAGGCGCATGAACCGCGACGCAGTCACCCACGTGGCGCAGATCCTCCTGCTCGGCGCCGGTCTGTCGGTAATCGCCTGCAGTCCCGCGACACCGGCCACACCGGTGCAGAGTCAGGCAGCGGGAGTGGTTCAGAGCGCTGCTACGCCTGTGGTGGCGACCGTCCAGGCGCGTGCAACGAACGTGGCCCCAACGGTTCAAGCAGCGGCAGCGAATGTTGCGGCCAACATCCCTCCCGCCGCCCAGGCCGCCGCTACCAGTGTCGCGCCAACTGTAGCCGCGCTCGCGACGCAGGCCGTCGGCACGCTCCAACCCGCGGTCGCAACCACCGTCGCCGCGTCGCAGGTGAAGATCAGTCAGGCAACCATCGCTGATGGCGATACAACGATCACGCTCAGCAACTCGGGCTCCTCGGCAATCGACCTGGCCGGCTGGATCCTGGGCCTCGGGCCGTTTCTGATCGTGCTGCCCGGCGGGAACAATATGAGTATTCAGCCCGGCCAATCTCTGACCGTGCACCTGTCACAGGGCAGCGGGGGAGCCACCGACGTGTACGTGGGTCCACCGCCGGGACCCGCCCTGGTCGCGCTTCGGCAGGGAGCACCGCTGCTCCTGCTCGACCCGCGCGGCCAGCCGACCAGCATCTACCGACCCTCGTAGCAGAAAGGGGATTACACAGTGGACGACGGCGTACTCGGACCGATCGATTTCCTGGCCATCGAGTTCCCCGACCGACGCATCACGGCCAGCCCTTT
>JAFAWJ010000533.1 GCA_019242065.1 Chloroflexota bacterium | reverse complement strand
GACCGGGCAGCGATCGCCGCCGATGACTTCGCGGTACCAGACCCAGGCCTCGGGGTTGATCGGTTCGCCGACCGAGCCCAGGACGCGCAGGCTGGACAGGTCGTGCTTCGCGGGCCATTCTTTGCCCCAGCGCATAAACGTGCGAATGGCCGTCGGGGCCGTGTACAGGATCGACACACCGTACTTTTCGACGATCTCCCAGAAGCGGTCTTTGTCCGGGTAATCGGGCGAGCCTTCGTACATGACGCACGTAGCGCCGTTGGCCAGCGGTCCGTACACGATGTACGAGTGCCCGGTGACCCAGCCGACGTCGGCGGTGCACCAGTAGACGTCCTCCTCTTTGAGGTCGAACACGTACTTGTGGGAGCAGGCGGTGCCGACCAGGTAGCCGCCGGTGGTGTGCAGCATGCCCTTGGGCTTGCCAGTGGTCCCCGAGGTGTACAGGATGTACAGCGGGTGCTCGGCGTCGAGTCGCTCGGGCTCGACCAGCTCCGCGCCCGAGTCGGCCATGGCGCGATGCCACCAGACGTCACGGCCTTCCTGCATGGGCACCTGGCGGGCGTCGTCGGTGCGATTGACGACCAGCACCGTCTTGACGGTCGGGCAGGACTCCATGGCGCGGTCCATGGTGTCCTTGAGTGGGATCTTGTTGCCGCGCCGCCAGCCGCCGTCGGCTGTGATGGCAAAGGTGGCGCCGCAGTCGTTGACGCGATCGGAGATGCTGTCGGCGCTGAAGCCGGCGAAGATGACCGTGTGCGGCGCGCCGATGCGGGCGCAGGCGAGCATCGCGATCGCCAGCTCGGGAACCATGCCCAGGTAGATCGCCACACGGTCACCCTTCTTGACGCCCAGGCGCTTGAGGGCGGCGGCACAGCGGTTGACCTCGCGGTACAGGTCGCGATAGGTGAGCACGCGACTGTCGCCGGGTTCGCCCTCGAAGATGATCGCGGCCTTGTTGCGCCGCCACGACTGCAAGTGGCGGTCAACGCAGTTGTAGCTGGCGTTCACCTCGGCGCCGACGAACCACTTGGCGTTCGGCGCGTCCCACTCGAGCACTCGATCCCAAGGCTTGAACCAGTCGATGGCGCGCGCCTGCTCGGCCCAGAAGGCTTCGGGATCGGCTTCGGCCCGCTCGTAAATCTGCGGGTCGCTCCAGTTGGCCTGCGCTTTGAACTCGTCGCTGGGCGGGTAGCGGCGGTCTTCCTGGAGCAGCGCTGAGAGCATCCCGGCTACGGGCTCGTTGGTGGTTGCCATCGCGATCGTGCACCTCCGCTACTGTTATCTCACCTGAATCATGCCCATTTTGCCTTATCTGGAGCACACGCCCGAGGTGGGCAACGGCGTGTCACTGGCCGACGACGCGTGGCTCGTCGGCAACGTCCACCTTGCGGGACCTGCGCGACTGGAGTCGAGCGCGGTGGCCCGCGCTGACCAGAACGGCGTCGTGATCGGCGCGCGGTTCCGCATGGGACGACGGTCGTCGATTCACGTGGAGCGGCACACCTCGACGCGGGTCGGCGCCAACGTGTGGCTGGGCGACGACGTCGTCGTGCACGCGACGACGCTCGGCGACGGGACGCGGGTCGAGAACGGCGGACTGGTGCTGAGCACCTCGCAGGTGGGCGCTGGCAGCATTGTGGCGGCGGATGCGCTCGTGTCTGAGGGAGTGGAGTTTCCTGAGAACAGCTATATCAGTGGGACGCCGGGGCGGCGCGTGCGCGAGACGACGCCTGAGGAGCGGGAGGAGACACTGCGGATGCTTGCCGCGGCGCTGGAAATGGAAAGTCTAGAGAGATGATCTCCCCAGACGATATTCGCGGCTGAGGCGGGCGTACTCGGTCGCGCCGCTCTCGATGCGGGCGATCTCGGCCTCGGTCACGTCGCGCAGGACGCGGCCCGTGCCGATGACCAGCTTGCCAGCGGGGATCTCCATGTTCTCGGGCACGGTCGCGTTGGCGGCCACGATCGCGTGACTGCCAACATGCGCCCCGGGCAACACCGTTGCGCCGATCGCGATCATCGCCCGATCGTCGACGGTCGCCCCGAACACGCGCGCGTTGTGGCCCAGCGTCACGCGTTCGCCGATCGTCACGGGATGGCCAGGCGTGGCTTCGACCACGCAATTGTCCTGGACGTTAGCCTGCTGCCCAAGTCGGATCGGCGCAGCTTCAGCGCGCAGGATCGCTCCGGGAAAGATGCCGCACTCCGAGGCCAGCGTCACGTCGCCAATCAGCGTCGCGCCAGGCGAGACGTACGCGTCGGGGCTGACGCCCGTCATCGGCCCTGCCACTCGGGCTTGCGCTTGTCGAGGAAGGCCTGCACGCCCTCGTGGAAGTCTTCGGACAGGTAGCACATCAACAGGAGCTCCTCGACCTCCTCCTGACGCAGCCGATCGACGACGCGCTGCACGGACAGCTTGGTCGAGCGAATCGTGAGCGGCGCGTTGCGCGCAATGTGTTCGGCAAGGTCCAGGGTGCGGGTTTCCAGAAGATCGGCCTCGACGATCTCGTTGAAGATGCCGATCGTGTGGCCTTCCTCGGCGCCGACGAGGCGTGCCGTATAGATCAGGTCCTTGGTACGCGCCGGTCCGATCAGTGAAACCAGCCGCGCGAAATTGTGCATTGAGAGCGTGTTCCCGAGGGTGGCGGCGATGGGCACGCCGAAACGCACGTCGGGAGCGGCGAGGCGCATGTCGCAGCACAGGGCGAAGACGGCGCCGCCGCCGGTGCACGCGCCGCGCAGCATCGCGATGGTCGGCTTGGCGACGGTCTCCAGACGGGAGGCGTAGCGGTTGTTGTTGTGCTCGTAGGTGAGCGCGTCCTCGCGGGTGGAGAAGGCGCGGAACTGGGAGATGTCGGTGCCGGCGACGAAGGCCTTGTCGCCGGCACCGCGCAGGATCAGGACCTTGACGCGGTCGTCGGCGTCGACGTGCTCGCAGCAGGCGTAGAGGCCGTCGTACATGGGCCAGGTCAGCGCGTTGCGGGCCTGGGGACGGTTGAAGGTGAGGATGGCGATGGCACCGCGGCGCTCGTACAGCAGATCTTCCGTCTCGGGGACCCACTCGGTGCGGTCGGTCGTGGCCATTGGGGGAAGTTTAGCCAGGGTCGATCGTCGCGGCGGCGGGTTCGCCGACGGGACCGCGCAGGGGCAGCTCGAACGGCAGCTCGGGCGCGTCGAAGATCACGCCGGGGTTCATGATGCCGCGCGGGTCGAGGGCTGTTTTGATCCTGCGCATGACCTCCAGCGCGGGGCCGTGCTCCTGGGCCATGTACGGCGCCCGCGCCGCCCCGACGCCGTGCTCACCCGTCGTGGTGCCGCCCATACGCAGCGCCAGCTGGTGGATGTCGTCGGCGACGTGCAGCACCCGCTGGATTTCGTCCGGGTCGCGGCCGTCGATCAGATGCCCTGGATGCAGCCCGCCGCCGCCGATGTGCCCGTACGTCGCGATCGGAATGCGATGGTGGGCACTGATGTCCTGGATGGCGCGCAAGGTCTCGGGAATGCGCGCCACGGGCACGCAGATGTCCTCGCCGCAGTAGGCGCGATTCGAGCCCGGCCGCAGCGTGCCGACCGCGGCGCCCACCAGCGAGCGAGCTTCCCAGAGGGCATTGATGCGCGCCGCCTCGTCGGACCACTCGGTCTGGCGCGCGAGATCGCCGATGACCTCGCAGATGCGCTCGGCGTCCCAGCGCACGCCGGGTGGATTGCCGTCGACCTCGAACAGAATCAACGCCTCGACCGACGGCAACTTCATCGCCGGTCGAAACAGGTTGATGGCCTGGATGCAGCGCTCGTCGAGGATTTCGATGGCCGACGGGTTCACGCCGGCGGCAAAGACTGCCTGGACCGCCTGGCCGGCGTTTTCGAGCGCGTCGAACAGCCCCAGGACAATCGCACGCGCCGGTGGCATGGCCATGAGCTTGAGCCGCAAGCGCGTCACGACCCCCAGTGTGCCCTCGGCGCCGACGACGAGCTTGGTCAGCTCCAGGCCGGCCGACGACTGCTTGGCGCGCGAACCAACGGAGCCGGTCTCGATGACCTGGCCATCGGGCAGGACGAGTTCGAGCCCCAGGACCCAGGCCGAGGTGGGGCCGTACTTGACGGCGCGCATGCCGTGGGCGTTGGTCGAGGCCATGCCGCCGACGGTTGCCATGCGGCTGGACCCGGGGTCGGGCGGAAAGATCAGGTTGTGGCGGGCCAGCGCCGTATTCAGAATCGCGTGCACGACGCCCGGCTCGCAGAAGACCTGCATGTTGGCGACGTCGATCTCCAGGATACGGTTCATGGCGTTCAGCGCCAGGACGATGCCGCCTTCGAGCGCCACCGCGCCGGCCGCCTGGCCGCTGGCGGCGCCCCGCGGCGTGACCGGAACACCGCGCTCGCTGGCGTAGCGCATGACGGCGCTGACGTCGCGGGTCGAGCGGGCGATGACCACGGCATCCGGCGAGCGAGGCGCCAGCTGCGTCAGAAACGAGGCGTCGTAGGCGTAGGTGCGCAGCTCGGCCGGGGCGTCGAGGACCTGGCCGTCTGGGACGAGGGCGCGCAGCTCGGCGGCGATGCTCATGGCGCGCTCGCCTCGTCGAGCACTTCGGCCAGGTGTTTCACCGGGATGTCGCTCGCGCGTGCAGAAAGTCCACTCCGAAGCTGTAGCAGACACCCGGGATTGCCAGTCACGATCAGGTCGGGCGTGGCCTTCAAGGCGTTGTCGACCTTGCGCTGCTGGAGCTGTTTCGATTCGACCGGATTGGTGACGTTGTAGACGCCGGCGCTGCCGCAGCACAGTCCCGCCTCGTCGATTTCGACCAGCTCCACGCCCGGGATCGCCGCGAGCAGCGCCCGCGGCTGGCGGCTGATGCGCTGGGCATGAATCAGGTGGCAGGCGTCCTGGTACACGACCTTCTGCGGAATCGCGTGGCGCGGCTCGAGTGCCGCCGGTGTCACAACCTGGCTCAGGTCACGCACTCGCTCGGAGAAATCTCTGGCACGCGCGGACCACGCTGGATCGTTGCGCAGGTGGTGGGCGTAGTCCTTCAGCATTGCGCCACAGCCAGCCGAGTTGACCACGATCGGACCTTCGACGACCTCGAACGCTTCGATGTTGCGCTTCGCCAGCTCCAGCGCGCGGGGCAGGTCGCCGCCGTGGGCGTGCAGGGCGCCGCAGCAGCCCTGGCGCGAGGGATTGCTCACGCTACATCCGCTGCGCTGGAGGACGCGGATCGTCGCACGATCGACGTCGGCCAGCGCGGTGGCCATGATGCAGCCGGCGAAGAACGCGACGGGCGTCGGCGTGTCGCTCTGTGACGGATAGGTTTCCCCCCGCGGCGTGACGAACGAGCGGGGGATAGCGGGCAACAGTTGCTCTGCCTCCGCCAGGTGCATGGCGCGCAGAATGCCCAGGTGGCGCGCCAGCCAGCGCATGCCGCTGCGCTGGTAGAGCCACATCGCTCGGGCAAAGGCGCGAAAGCGGCGCATATCCATGAACAGCCAGCCAAAGACGACGGCGCGCACGATCTGGGCGACACGACTCAGCCGGCGCGTCTCAGACACCGCGCCACGGAACACGACTTGCAACGGGTCCATGTGGACGCCGGCTGGACAGACCGCCGTGCATGCGTCGCACACCAGGCAGTTCATCTCATGCCGGAGCAGATCCGGAGTCAGCGCCAGGTGGCCTTCGGCCACCGCCCGGGCCATGCCGACCCGACCGCGCGGACCCTCGGCCTCCTCTAGCGACAGCACATAGGTCGGGCATGACGTCAGGCACGCCCCGCAGCGAATGCAGGCGAGCATGTTGTCGTACTCGTCGTCGAGCCGTGGATCAGTCGACCGGAACGCCAGTTGATTCAAGAGCGATGTAGGATAATTGTGTTGCAGGGGGCCAGGATGACGGTAGTGTCGGGATCGGAAGCCGACGAAGGCTTCCTCGCCAGTGAGCACATTACGGGACTGCTCGAGCGCTTGCGTCGTGAGCCGGCGTTGCGGGCCTGGGTGTTGACCGCGCCAACGGGTGCGCTCGCAACCCTCGGCGTGGTGCTGGACGACCACGAGCTTGTGCAATTACTCGAGCGGATCGAGGCGCTCGACGAGCGCTCGCTGCCGGTGACGGCCGCCGACATCATGACACCCGATCCGCTCACGCTGCGGCCGGAGACGTCGGTCCACGAGGCGGCGGAGATGCTGTCGGAACACCGCATCAGTGGTGCGCCGGTCGTCGGCGAAAACGGGCAGATCGTGGGCGTCATCAGCGAGTACGACCTGAT
>JAFAWJ010000919.1 GCA_019242065.1 Chloroflexota bacterium | reverse complement strand
TCGATGAAGTTGCCGGGCGGCGTCGAGCGGAACTGAATGCCTTCGGCCCGCTGCAGCGCGCCGAGCTCGGGATGCGTCTCGAGGCTCATCGACTCAATGTGGGTTTGACCATCGTCACCCGTGTACAGGCGAGAAATATCCACGTTCCACAGGCTACTTCACGCGGGTCGACTTACCGTCCATAGACCACGGAGGCTGCTCGATACACACTTCTCTGCCAGGGCTCCTCGCCTCTCAGTCACCGACCTGAAGCGACCCTGGACATAAGAAAAAGGGCGCACGCCGAACGTGCGCCCTTTTGCGTCCCCCCGGACGGGTGTCTTTTAGCCGCGGGACAGGCTGTAGCCGACGCCCAGGATGGCTTTGATGCCGCGCTTGCCGTTGGGCGCCAGGCCCAGCTTCTTGCGGATATGGCAGATGTGCGTCTTCAGCAGGTTCGAGTTGCCCTCGTCGTAGTAGCCCCACGCGTACTCGATCAGGCGGCTGTACGGGATGATGCGACCCTCGTTCAGCGCCAGCATGTACAGGATGCGGAACTCCAGGCGCGTCAGTTGCACTGGCTGGCCCGCCTTGGTCACCTCGTGCGACTGAATGTCCAGCACCAGGTCGCCCACGGTTACCTGGCTCGCGGGCTGGCGGTAGGGGTCCGTCTGGCAGCGGCGCATGACGGCCTTCATGCGTGCGGCGAGCTGCTTCGCGCTGAACGGCTTGGTCATGTAGTCGTCGGCACCGATCTGCAGGCCGCGCAGGATGTCCTCTTCCTCGTCGCGCGCCGTCAGCATGATGATCGGCGTCTTCGACTCGTGGCGGATGCGACGGCAGACCTCGAAGCCGTCGATCTTGGGCAGATTGCCATCTAGAAGGACGATGTCCGGGTTCTCGCTCTCCCAGCGCTGCAGCGCCTGCTGCCCGTCGACGGCGGCAAGTACGTTGTACCCCTCGCGGCGCAGCGCGTAGGTCATCAGGTCCAACAGATCGACGTCGTCGTCAACAACCAGAACTTTCATCGTGAAATCAATCCTTCTCCGTGGGCTACGAGACGATGCTCAGGTGCGATTTGGCGGACGCGGCACGTCCCACCGTCGGTAGGGAAAACCAGAAGCGCGCGCCGCCACCGCGGCGGTTCTCGACACCCACGTCACCACCGTGGGCCTCGACAATGGATTTGACAATCGACAGACCCAGCCCGACCCCGTCCTTGCCGCCGCCGGCCGTGCCTGGCGCGCGATAGTAGGGCTCGAACAATCGCTGAGCCTGCTCGAGTGAGACGCCTGGCCCTCGATCGGCTACGACCACGCGGACCGCACCATCTCGCACCGAGATGGTCAGATCGATCGAGGTGTCGGGTGCTCCGAATTTACTGGCGTTCAAAATGAGATTGATCAGCACCTGACCCACACGTCGGCTGTCGACCAGCACTTCGGGGACACGCGGGCTGATGCTCACGCCGAGACGCTGGCTGCGCTGCTCCAGCAGCGGGCCGACCACGGCCTCAACCTCTTCGACGACCTCGGCCAGATTCAGCAGCTGACGGTTCAGCTGCAGACGCCCTTCGCGAATGGTCGCCGCACACAGCAGGTTCTCGACGAGACCCTGCAGCCACAGCGCACGCCGACGCATGGCGCCGAGCATGTCCTTGACCTGTTCAGGATCGAGACGCGCAAAGTCCTCGGCCAGGAGCTCCGACGACGTCGCCAACGCGGTGAGTGGACCGCGCAGCTCGTGAGCGACCGTGGCGAGCACCGTCAACTCGTGATGCGGTGCCGTATGGCCGTCTCGAGGGGCCGCCTGAGCCAGATCAGATGTAGTTTCCTGATGGAGTGCCACTGAGGCTCCCATGTCTGCCGCGGACCTCCTTCCCGTGTGTTCCATGTGCAGCGAACTGACTATAGGTCTGGTGCGCGTAAACGTCCGTTACAGCCCCCGTAACAGTTGCGTACAGTCGGGCGGGGCTTATTACAGCGCCGTTACAGACTCGACTGTGACGTTGCGAGCACGTTGAAGCGGCACCTTCTGCGCGAGTTGCTGCAAGTACGAGTCAACCGGGTCGCACATCGGGAGTGAACTGGCTCACAACCAGCCCTGGTTGCGACTCAACCTGGATCGTCACGAAGCGTCGTCCGAATCAGGGTCGGCATCCGCCTTCAGCAGAACGCCCACCCCCGGGATCGTATGCAGCAGGCGCGGCCGAGTCGCATCTTCCTCGAGCTTGCGGCGGAGGCGAAAGACCGTCACGCGCACCAGGTCCGGCGTGCCAACGCCCCACACCTGCTTGAGCAGGTCACTCGTCGGAACGACTCGCCCAGCGTTGGTCATCAAGCAGTGCAGGAGTCGAAACTCGGTGACTGTCAGGCTGACGGGTTTGCCGTCCCTGGTGACCGAGTGCTCGGCCAGGTTCAGCACGATGGCGCCGACCTGCAACCGCGTCTCAGGTGCCTGTCGTGGCGCCAGCTCCTGGCCACTCCGCCGCAACTGGGCACGGATGCGGGCGATCAGCTCGCGATGGCTGAAGGGCTTGGTCAGGTAGTCGTCGGCACCGGCCTCGAGGCCGCGCACCTTGTCCTCCTCCGAATCGAGCGCGGTCAACATGATCACCGGGAGCGACGAACGCTGCCGCAGCTCCTTGAGCACGTCGAGTCCGCTCGAAGCCCCGAGACTGATGTCCAGTACAGCCAGGTCGGGTCGGCGCTCTTCGAACTGACACAACGCCGAGTCGCTGTCGTAGGCGGGCACCGGCTCGAGGCCTGCCCGCCGCAACGCGAAGGCCAGGAGATCGATCAGCTCGCGATCGTCGTCGACCAGCAGGATACGCACGCGCGAACCAGCTATCCCTGGAGAGAGGAGGCCCAGGGCAGTGTGAACCACACGCTCGTGCCGCTACCGGGCTTACTGTCGATGCCAATATTGCCGCCATGGGCGTCGACAATGCCCTTGGCGATCGCCAGGCCGAGACCCACACCAGGTACGTCCGACCCCGACCGCACACGGTAAAAGCGCTCAAACAAGCCGGCCTGGTGTTCGGGCGGGATGCCGGGCCCCTGGTCAGTGACGCTGATGCACACTATTTTAGACCTGGGCACCGCCACGACACGGATCACCGAACGCTCGGGACTGTACTTCGACGCGTTCACCAGTAAATTCGTCAATACCTGGCGCGCGTAGCGCTTGTCGGCCAAGACGCGCACTGGGTCGTCGGGTAAGTCGACCTCGACACGCTGCTCGCGCGCCTCCATCTCCACGCTCACGATCTCCATCGCCTCCGACACGATCGACTCGAGCGACGTGGACTTCGGCACGACTACGAAATGGCCCGACTGAATGCTGCCAGCGCTGAGCATGTCCTCCATCAGCGTTCGCATCCGACTCGCCGTGCGGCGTGCCTTGCCCAGGACGTGATCAAACTCGTCAGCGGTGAGTTGCAGGAAGTCGCTCTCGAGGATCTCCAGCGCGTTGTCGAGGACCATCAGCGGGCCCCGAAGCTCGTGCGCGACGCTGTACAGGAGTTGTTCGCGGAGGCGGTTGAGCTCCGCGTGTCGTGAGATGTCGTGGACGACGTACACGGCAAACCCGTGGGCGGCGTCGTGCTCGCTCAGGACGGTGCGGCTGACTTCGAGATCGATGCTACGGCCGGTCGCGTCGGCAACGCGGCCCTGAGCGTCGCCCTCGGCCGCGTCGTGCGGCAGCGGCACGAACGGAAGCACATCCCGAATGTTGTGGTTGTACAGACGGGCGGGGCTGCCGAAGAGCGAGATAGCCGCGGCGTTGAAGCCGGTGACCTTGCCGCTCATCGACGTGGTGACGATGGGTGTGCGAAGCGCGGCGAACAACTCGCGCCGCTGTGCGTCCTGCGAGGCGAGCGCGCGCGGGGCCACACCCTGAGGCCCGGTCAACTCAACGTTGTCCGATTCGCACATGAGTTCGAGCGCCCTGGGTCCCCCAATCTTTCGCACATGTGTGCTGACTGATATACGGCTGCGCGGGCCGGTCGGACCATAAGCCTGAACGCGAAGTCCGTCAAGGCTGAAATTGCGTCGGCGGCAACCCATCGGCGCGAGCCGGCGCGGTCGCGCCCGGAATTCACCGGATCCCAATCACTCCTCAACCAGAGGTGAGGCTGCGGGTGCGATTTTTAACGCTCTGTGTCGGCGCACCGCGCCCACCAGAGGAGGCTGTACCCGAGTGAGCATCAGACGACGAAGCAAGACACGTGCACGCGTGACTGCGCGCGCGAACAGCATGCGACACCCCGCCGTCGCGAAACGTCGGTTCTGGCGGAACTCGGGCCACAGCGTGGAAGGGCGGCGGGCGATTGGGTAGAGGCACGTCTTTCAGCGATCTGAACGCTGAGCTCACCACTGGCCGGCAGCCGACGATCCTCCTGGTCGAGGACGACGCGGCGGTCGCCTTCATGTTGACGGATGTTCTCGAGTCGAGCGACTACGACGTCGTGGTCGCTGGCACTGGTGCCGCCGCCCGCGCACAGGTCGAAGAGCACAAACCTGACCTGATCATTCTCGATCTCGTCTTGCCCGACGAGGACGGCCTGGTGCTGTGCAACGTGCTCAAGACGATGGCCGCGGTGCCGATTTTGATCTGCAGCGGCACGCAACGTCGACGCGACGCGTTCCTCAGTTTGAAGCTGGGCGCGGATGACTTTATCGCCAAGCCCTTTGACGTTTACGATCTGCTCGCCCGGGTGGAGGTGCTGTTGCGACGAGCCGCCCAACACCAGGTGCTGGAGCCCGCACTGCAACGTGGTCCGATCCGCATCGGCGACCTGCAGATCGATCACGCCGTGCATCAGGTCACGCTGGGCGAGACCATCCTGCAGTTGACGCCCACCGAGTACCGACTGCTGACCGTGCTGGCCGCACGGCCCGACCAGGTTGTCCCGCGCGATTCGCTCGCCAAGCTCGTGTGGGGTGATCCGGATACGGGGACGAGCCGCACGATTGACGTCCACATCGGCCGCTTGCGCGTCAAACTGGCCCAGGCGGGCCACAACGCGCCGCAGATCATCTCGGTGCGCGGCTTCGGCTACAAGATCGTCAGCGGCGCCATCGACCCGCCGCCCGGCAACGATCGGCCCTCGAATGGCGACCACGTGCCGGTCGTCGAGGGACTGATCCCCTAGCGGCTCGTGTGCCTGCACATGCGCGAATGTGACACGCAGATGACGCTTTTGGCCCGCGTGTGACGCTTTTTGGCCCGCGGCGTGACGCTCCGTGTGACGCCTCGGGCCGTAGGCTGCTCGACGTGGTGATGCTCATGGCCAGGGACTCCGTAGGACAGCGTTTACATGTGCGGCGCGCGGCGTGAGGATGACGTGCGTTTACTG
>JAFAWJ010000631.1 GCA_019242065.1 Chloroflexota bacterium | reverse complement strand
CTCACGCTGACCAATCTCGCCGAGGCCGACTGGGCGCGCTTGGGGTATCAGCGGCTGTCGCCCCTGAATGTCTCGGTGCATGCCACCGACGACGCGGTGCGGCGACGGATGCTGAACAACCGCCACGCGCCGTCCATCCTGGCGCAGCTGCGTCGGCTGGCGGTGCTGGGTATCGAGGTCAACACCCAGATCGTGCTGAGCGCCGGGCTCAACGACGGTGCGGTGCTCGAGCGTTCGATTGGCGAGCTTGCCGCGCTCCATCCCAGCGTGCGGAGCGTGTCAGTTGTGCCCGTCGGCCTGACGCGCTTTTCGCGTGTGAAGAACATTCGGAGGCCGACGCCCGACGAGGCCGCCACCGCGCTTGCGCAGGTCGAGCGCTGGCAGGCGAAGCTGCGCGATACGTTCGGCATTGGCTTCGTGTATGCCAGCGACGAGCTGTACGTGCTGGCCGGACGGCCGGAGATGCCGCCGGCCGCGAGCTACGACGGCTTTCCTGTCCTGACCAACGGCGTCGGCTTGATGCGGAGCATGCTGGACGACTGGCAGGCGCAGCTGGTCCGTGTGCGACGGGGCAGGCCCGTGCCGCGCAACGTGGTCTGGCTGGCGGGACGGTTGGCCGCGCCGGCGCTCGAGCGCATGGCCGACGAATGGCAGACGTACGCTGGCTGGCGGCCGCACGTGCAGGTGGTGGACAACGACTTTTTTGGCAACCAGGTCAGCGTTTCGGGCTTGCTCTCGGGGGCGGACCTGGTGCGCGAGCTGCAGGGGTTGCCGCATGACGTGGACGACGTGGTCGTGCCCGCGGGGGCCTTCGGGTTTGACGGTCGCTGCACGCTGGATGGCGTGTCGGCCGAGTCCGTCGGTGGTGCGCATCCCGGAAGGGTGCACCTGGCCTCGACACCGCGCGAGCTGCTGGCGATCCTGACCGGCCCTTCATCCCCTAGAGTCAAGGTCTAACTGCGGGCGCCGGACGCGGTCACGTCGGCGATGTCGTGCCACTGGGCGGTCGCCTGCAGGCTCAGCGCCAGCGCGGCCGAGACGCGACCTTCGTCGCCGTCGTCGTAGGCTTTCGCCAGCTCGCTGTCGTCCTGGCTCAGCGCACCGAGCGTGTCGTGATACGCCTGCACTGTCGGTCGCATGTCCGTCGGCGTGTCCAGCGCATCCACCTGCGTTGCAGCGTCGTGATAACTCGCCAGGACACCGGCCAGCCGCCGCTGCAGCTCGGCTTTGCCGATGCTGCCCCTCTGATAGCTGGCGACGACCAGGCCCGTTTCGGAGATGCCCTGCTGGATCTCGGCGTGGATCGGTCGCAGCTCGGCGACGAAGCGCTGTTGATCGAGGGTCGCGGCGTCGACGACCGGTGGCGGAGGTGGAAGCGGCGTGCGGAACTGGACCACGGCGAAACCCACGCCGGCAGTCACGGCGAGGACCACGCTGGCGATCCAGAAAATCGGTCGGTGTGATCTGCTGGAGCGGACTCGTCGTGATCGCAGCCGCGGGCCGTCTCCCAGCGCGAGCGCACTGGCCATACCCGTCCTTTCCGCTATTCGAACGATTCAGTCTGGTGTGCAGATCAAGGCCTGGATCTGGGCGCATCCTAGCAGCGGTCGAACAGGCGTTCAATGCCCACGCCGGGAGTTGCGCGCATTTGACGCGGCGAGCAAGCGCCGCTCAACTGGGTGTGCATGGCTGAGATCGCCCGCGCACGCCGCAGACCAGTTGTCCTCGTCACTGGCGCGAGCCGACTGCGGGGCATCGCCGCGGCGGTGGCACTCGGCCTGGCCGCCGAGGGCTGGGACGTGGCCACGACCTGCTGGCGCGCGTACGACCAGCGCATGCGGTGGGGCAGCCAGCCCGACGATCTGACCGAGCTCGAGCGAAGACTGGGTGAACTGGATGCCACGACGATGAGTATCGAGGCGGATCTCGCCGACCCGGCCAGTCCGGGTCTGATCTTCGACGCCGTGAACGCGGCGTTGGGGGGCGTGACGGCCATGGTGCTGGCGCACTGCGAGTCTGTTGACTCTGGCATCCTGGACACGACCGTCGAGAGCTTCGACCGGCACTTCGCGGTCAACGCGCGGGCCACGTGGCTGCTGGTGCGCGAGTTCGCGCGACGCTTTGGCGAGCTCGAGGGCGCTTCCGGGCGTGGACGGATCATCGGCTTGACCAGCGATCACGTGGCGGGCAATCTGCCCTACGGCGCCAGTAAGGGGGCGATGGACCGCATCGTGCTGGCCGCCGCGCGCGAGCTGGGGCACCTGGGCATCTCGGCGAATGTCATCAACCCGGGCGCGACCGATACCGGCTGGATGTCCCACGACCAGATGCGCGACTACGCCAGACGCGTACCCCTGGGTCGCGTCAGCACACCCGAGGACTGCGCGCACCTGGTGTCCTTTCTGTGCTCGCCCGAAGGCGGCTGGATTAACGGACAGTTGCTCCACAGCAACGGCGGCGTCTAGCTCGCCCGACTCAGGCTGGCCGCTGGCGGAGCACCAGGTCTCCGAAGGGAACGGGCTGCTGGACCTCGATCAGCCCGCGGCGGAACAGCTCCAGGATCGCCAGGAACGTGGCGACCACCTCGTCAACCGTGTGGCCCGCCAGCGAACGGAACGACACCGACGCGGACGAGCGCAG
>JAFAWJ010000601.1 GCA_019242065.1 Chloroflexota bacterium | reverse complement strand
GAAGGTCCCTCCGCGCTCGACCGCTTCTATCAAACGCAGGATGGTTGGCTGCGGCTCCAGGCGCCCGCTATCGGCGTGCTCCAGGCGGCCGGCCTCCTCGACGCCGGCGCCGCCAACCTCACCGACGAGAACCTCACCGCCGCGATTGCCGACAAGCTGCGCACGCAATGCACCGACGAGGCGGTGGCCAGATTCTCCGAAGCCGGCGTGCCGGCCGCCGCCGCGCGCGTACCCCTGGACCTGCCCAACGATCCACCCTTGCAGGCACTCGAGATGTTCACCACCCAGCACATGCGCGACGGCACGCCGTTTTACGTGACCAATCGTTACGCGCGCTTCAGCCGAACCCAGGCACATGCCGAGTTCACCGCCCCTGGCATCGGCCAGCACAGCCGCGAGGTGTTGGCCGAAGCCGGCATCGCCGCCGAAGACATCGACGCCCTGGTCGACGCGGGCGCGGTCACGCCTGGCGAGCCGTTCACCGTTGTCGCGATCCAGAACTATCGCTGAGCGCCCGCGTTGGAGGAGATACTCGGGGTGTGAGCCGTCTCGCGCCCACACGCTGGCGAGGCTGACTGCGCGCCTATGGCGGCGCCTTTGCCGCGGTGGTGCTGGTCAGCCTGTTCATCGGTCTGGTTCTGGGGCAGGTCAGCCTGGCCAACAGCTCGATGCTGTACCTGTTGGCGGTCATGGCCAGTGCCGTCGCCTTCGGGCGCGGGCCGGCAATCTTCGCCTCGGTTGTGGCCTTTCTCGTGTTCGACTGGTTTTTCGTCACGCCCCAGCACCAGTTGACCGTGACCGATCCAGGCGAGTGGGTGTCGCTGCTGTTTTTCCTGTTGACGGCCATCGTCACGGGTCAACTGGCGGCCGGGCAGCGCGCGCGTGCCCAGGAAGCGCAGCAACGTGAGCGTGAGGCGGTGGTCCTGTACGACGTGGTGCGGCTGTTGGGCGAGGGCAGCTCTGACCAGGTGCTGCGCTCGGTTGCGGAACGCCTGCGTGAGGAGCTGCGCGTCAAGGGCGTCGGCATCGAGTTGTGGCAACCCGGTGAGAGCGTGACATGGGTCGCCGCTGGTGATCCGGACGCTCTAGCCGGTGTGCGTGGCCCGCGTGATGCGGCCCGCGTGATGCAGTCAGGACCCGCGCCGTCACCCGACGATCATGCCGCGCCCGGGCGCTGGGTGCGCGTCGTCAGTCCGACCCCGCGCCCCACAGCTTCGGAGGACGTGCACCTGGTGCCAGTGCGAGTCAGCGACAAGCGCGTGGGCGCCCTGCTGCTGGTTGGGACCTCGGATGATTTCGACGTCGCCGACGATCGACTCGTCTCCGCCGCCGCGGCCCAGATTGGGCAAGCGCACGAGCGCGCGCGCCTGCGCGAAGAAGCAACCGAGGCCGAAATTTTGCGGCGCACGGACGCACTGCGCGCCGCGCTGCTCAACGCGGTCTCCCACGACCTCCGCACACCACTGGCCACCATCATGGCCTCCGCCGGCAGCTTGCGTCAGGAGGATGTCAACTGGACAGAACAGGAGCGGCAGGAATTCGCGCAGGCGATAGAAGAAGAAGCCGCCCACCTCAATCGGCTGGTCTCCAACCTGCTGGATCTCTCGCGCATCGAAGGCGGCAGCCTGCAGCCCAATAAAAGCTGGCAGCAACTGGACACCGTGGTCGACGACGTCGTCGACCGACTGAAGCCTGTCACGCGCGCGCATGTGGTCCACGTCGAGATTTCTCGGGAAGTCCCACCGCTGTGGTTCGATCCGGTAGAAATCGGCGAGGTGATCTACAACCTGATGGAAAATGCCGCCAAATACTCGCCACCTGGCACGCAAATCGACCTCATTGTTGGTTTGCGGGCGTCGGAAGCGACCGTCTCCGTCCAGGACCGCGGACCCGGTGTTCCGTCTGCCGCCGTGCCCCACCTGTTCGACCCGTTCTATCGAGCTCTCGACAGAAGCTCGCCGCGGCGTGGTCTGGGCCTCGGCCTGGCGATTGTGAAGGGGCTGGTGGAGGCACACGGCGGGCGCGTCTGGGTGGAGAATCGCGCCGAAGGCGGTGCGCGATTCACGTTCACGTTGCCACTCACCGACGTGCCGCTAGAGGTCGCTCCGGCTG
This sequence comes from Chloroflexota bacterium, assembly GCA_019242065.1. The sequence goes on along the minus strand of JAFAWJ010000601.1, from coordinate 809 downwards.
GAAGGTCGGTGCAGACGCTGTGACACATCCGACGGGCGCCCGTGTCCTGGTGGTTGACGACGAACCCGGCATCCTGCGCGCGGTGCAGACCAATCTGGGCCGGCACGACTTTCGGGTCGAGACGGCTACCACCGGCCAGGAGGCGCTCGATCTGTACAACCGCCGGCGGCCGGACCTCGTGTTGCTCGACCTGGGGTTACCCGACATCGACGGTCTCGACGTGCTCAAAGCCATTCGGGAACGCGCCAGCACGCCGGTGGTGGTGCTGTCCGCACATGAATCCGAACGCGACAAAGTCGTCGCGCTGGACCTGGGCGCTGACGATTATCTGACCAAGCCATTTGGCATCAACGAGCTTCTGGCGCGCGTGCGTGTCGCATTGCGGCACGCGGCGCGTCCGGCGACCGGCACCGATCCGGTGGTCAGGTTCAGCGACCTGGAAATCGACATGGAGCACCGCCGCGTCAGCCTGGCCGGTAGCGACGTCCACCTCACGCCGACGGAATGGGACCTGCTCAAGCTGTTTGCGACCAATCCCGACAAGCTCTTGACCGACCGTATGATCACCGACGCCGTCTGGGGGTCCAGTTATCCGGCGCAGGCGCATTCACTCCATGTCTACGTCGCGCGCCTGCGCAAGAAACTGGAGTCCAGTGACGGCTCCCGGCGGCGGATCGTCACCTAACCGGGTGTCGGCTACCGTTTGATTGCGGAGTGACCCGTCAGTCCCGCACGTGGATCACGCACTTCAACGCACCGTCTTTCTTGGTGCTGTAAAAATCGAACGCCGCCGGCACTTCGTCCCAGCT
>JAFAWJ010000496.1 GCA_019242065.1 Chloroflexota bacterium | reverse complement strand
GGAGGAAGCCACAGAGGTGAGCCTAGCGCCGAGGGCGTCACACACGGAGGGGTTTTCGGACTGACAGCTTGTCGAATGTCAATACGTAAAGTAGGGAGAAAGTTTCATCTACACAGACGGCACCCACCTCTTGGAGGGAGACGTCCTTTCGTACGCCGGGTTTCATCTAGTCAGAGAGACAGGACCCGACTTGGGGAAGACATTCTTTTCGTACGCCAGGCGTCATCTAGACAGATGGGTCCCCGCTGGGGGAAAACGTGATGGCCTACGCCACGTACTCGTCCAGGTACTCACGGAGCTTCGTGCGCAACTTCGGCTGCCGCATTTTGCTCAGCGCGCCGGCTTCGATCTGGCGAATGCGCTCGCTGGTGACGCCCAGCTCGTCGGCGATTTCGCCCAGGGTGTGCTCGCGACCACCGGCCAGGCCGAAGCGCAGCTTCAGCACCTGGCGCTCGCGCGGCGAGAGCACTTGCATGGCGTCGTCCATGTGCCGCCGCAGCATCGAGTGCGCCGCCAGCTCGTGCGGTGTGCGCACCGACCGATCGGCAATCAGATCGCCCAGCGTGCCAGCCGAGTCCTCGCTGCTCAGCGGCGTCTCGAGTGAGACCGGCTGGCGCGCCGAGGCCTGGATCTCCATCACCCGCTCGGGAGTGAGCTCGAGTCGGTCGGCGATTTCCTGGACGCGCGGCTCGCGGCCGAGCTCCTGCTGTAGCTCGCGCGCGGCTCGGTACACGTCGCCGATGGCAGAGACCATGTGCGTCGGCACGCGGATGGAGCGCGCCTGCTCGCTCAGCGCGCGGGTCATCCCTTGCCGAATCCACCAGTAGGCGTAGGTGCTGAAGCGATAGCCCTTGCGCCAATCGTATTTCTCGACGGCGCGCGCGAGGCCGATGTTGCCCTCCTGGATCAGGTCGAGCATGGGCAAGCCGCGATTGAGGTACTTGCGGGCGACGCTGACCACCAGGCGTAGATTGGCCTCGGTCAGTCGGCTGCGCGCCCGGTCGCCGACGACCACGAGCTGCTCCAAGCTCGGGTGCTCGTCGATGGCACCGGCCACGTTCAGTGAGCGACGAGCATCCTCACCCTGTTCGATCTGCTGCGCCAGGGTGATCTCTTCTTCGGCGGTAAGCAGGGTGGTGCTCGAAATATCCCGAAAATAGATGGCGGCGCTGGTCCGCGGGACCTCGTCGTCGCCGGCCGCGGGCTGACGCGACGGTGGCGTGTCGGCGGCGTCTCTCTGGTCGCCCGAGTCGGCCCAGGCACCGCCAGGCGTCAATGCAGGGTCAATGTTCGCCTCGGCCTCCAGGCCGGCGTCGGCGAGCAGTTTTCGCAACTCCTCAGCGTCGAATCCCAACACAACTCCCGGCCGAACTCCGTGTGCACGACCCGTGCCCATCGACCGCTACGTATTAGCGCCGTTTCTTCTTCTTGCGCGCCTTGTGATGTTGGCGACTGTTGCCAACCGGCGCCGCCGCCGCGGCGGCCGGGATCGCCGGCGCCGGGGGCGCGCCGTTCGAAGGCAGGCCCGGCAGACTGGGCATGGCGCCGCCGCCGAGACCACCCAGACCGCCGAGCCCGGACATGCCGCGCGGCATACCTGGCATACCGCCGCGCGAGATCTGCTTCATCATGCCCTGCATCTGACGGAACTGAGCCAGCAGCTGATTGATCTCTGCCGCCGAGGACCCGGAGCCTGTCGCGATTCGCCGCTTGCGCGAGCCGCCAATGATGTCTGGCCGACGGCGCTCCTCGAGCGTCATCGACTGGATGATCGCTTCGATGCGCTTGAACTGCTGCTCGTCCACGGCCTGGCCAGCCTGGCGCGCTTCCTTCAGGGCGCGGCCCACGCCTGGCAGCATCTCGACCAGACCAGTCAGGCCGCCGCCGCCCGCCATCTTGCGGAGCTGCGACATCTGCTCCAGGAAGTCCTGCAGGTCGAATTCGCCTTTGACGACCTTCGACTGCATCTTGGCCGCCTGCTCCTGGTCGACGTGCTCCTGGGCACGTTCGATCAGGCTGAGCACGTCGCCCATGCCCAGGATGCGCTGGGCAACGCGGTCCGGATGGAACTGCTCGAGGGCATCGAGTTTTTCGCCCGTTCCGACGAACTTGATGGGCACGCCGGTGACTTCGCGCAGCGACAGCGCCGCGCCGCCGCGGGCGTCACCGTCCATCTTGGTCAGGATGACGCCCGTGATCGCGACGTGCTGCAGGAAGCCCTCGGCGACGCGCACGGCTTCCTGGCCGGTCATGGCGTCGGCCACCAGCAGGGTCTCGTCGGGACTAACTTTGCTGGTAATCGACTCCAGCTCGCGCATCAGCTCGTCGTCGATCTGCAGTCGCCCGGCGGTGTCGATGATGACGAAGCTGAGGCCGTTCTGCTCGGCATACTTGAGCGCGGCCTGGGCCAGCTCGGGCGGCTTCTTCGACGGATCGTGGAACACCGGCACGTCGATCTGCTTGCCGAGGGTCTGCAGCTGGGTTACCGCCGCGGGACGGTACGGGTCGGCCGCGACCAGCACGGGCTTGTGGCCCATCTTGCGGACGTGGACGGCGAGCTTGGCGGCGTGCGTGGTTTTGCCCGAGCCCTGCAAGCCGACGAGCAGGATGACCGTCGGCGGTTTGGGTGAGACGGCCAGTTTGGGCGGTTCGGTGCCCAGGAGCTCGACAAGCTGGTCGTGGACGATCTTGATGACGGTCTGGGCGGGCGTCAGGCTGTGGATGACGTCCTGGCCGACGGCCTTCTCCTTGACGCCGGCAACGAACTGGCGGACGACTTTGAGGGAGACGTCGGCTTCGAGGAGGGCGACGCGGACTTCGCGCAAAGCGAGGTCGACGTCCTCTTCGGTCAGGCGGCCTTTGCGGCCGAGCTTGTCGAAGACGGCCTGGAGTTTTTCGGAGAGGGATTCAAACATGTTTGGTTACTTATGCCTTAAAGAGTGCCCTCACGAACGCTTCAGCGTCGAACTCGCTCAGGTCCGCGGCTTTTTCGCCTGTACCTACAAACAGCACGGGAATTTCCAGCTCGTCCACGATCGCAAAGACCACCCCGCCCTTGGCCGTGCCATCGAGCTTGGCCAGGATCAGCCCATCCAGGCCGGTCGCCTCTTTGAAGGCGCGGCCCTGGACGATGGCGTTTTGCCCCGTCGACGCGTCCAGGACCAGCAGCGTGCGCACGTGGGCCACGTTCTGACGATCCAGTACCCGACGGATCTTGCGCAGCTCCTCCATCAGGTTGACCTTGGTGTGCAGGCGGCCTGCCG
>JAFAWJ010000473.1 GCA_019242065.1 Chloroflexota bacterium | reverse complement strand
GAGATAGGTTGCCCAGATGTAAATAAAAAATGTTGGTGTCCCATGTGCGTGTCCAGCCTCGAGCCGGTAGGCCGCGCCGCTGACCCGTAGAATAGCCCGAGTGCCGCCGCCGATACGTGTCTTGCGTGCGATCACGCGATTGAATATCGGTGGCCCTGCCATTCACGCGGTCCTGTTGACCACCGCTCTCGACGATGGCGCGCAGTTCAGCTCGACCCTGGTCGCAGGCCCGACGGCGCCCCACGAAGGCGACATGCTCGATTTTGCCCGCGCACACGACGTCGAGCCCATCCTGTTGCCGGCACTCGGCCGCGAGATCAGTCCCGCCGACGACCTGCTCGCCCTGGCGCGCATGGTCCAGCTCGTCCGCAGGCTCAAACCCGACGTCGTGCACACGCACATGGCCAAGGCGGGCACCGTCGGTCGCCTGGCTGCCCGCATCTGCGGCGTGCCGCTGATCGTGCACACCTATCACGGGCATGTGTTTCACAGCTACTTCGGTCCGGCCAAGACGCGCGTGTTTGTCACCATCGAGCGCTCGCTCGGCCTGATGACGGATCGGATTATCGTCGTCGGCGACGGCCAGCGCGACGAGATCGCCAACTACGGCGTCGCGCCGAGTGACAAGCTCGAACCAATTCGGCTCGGACTCGAGCTGGGCCAGTTTCTGCACGCCGAAGACGCCCGTGGCCGACTTCGCCACGAACTCGGAGTCGACGCTACGACACCCCTGATCGGCATTGTCGCCCGGCTGGTGCCCATCAAGGCCCACGAAGTGTTCTTCCATGCGGCCAAACAGGTCCTCGAGATGGAACCGTGCGCTCGCTTCATGATTATTGGCGACGGCGAGCGGCGCGCCCAGCTCGGACTGCTTGTTGATCGACTTGGAATTCGTCACGCCGTGACGTTTCTGGGCTGGCGACGCGACATGGTCGAGGTGTATGCCGACCTCGACGTGGTGGCGTTGACCTCGCTCAACGAAGGATCCCCGGTGGCGCTGATCGAAGCGCTGGCTTCGGCCCGACCGGTCGCGTCGTCCCACGTCGGCGGCGTGCCCGAGGTTGTGATCGACGGCGTGACGGGTGTGACGGTGCCGCCCGCCGATCCGTCGGCCATGGCCAACGCCATCCTGAAACTGGTGCGCGATCGTGAGCTGGGCGCCCGTCTGGCCGTGGCCGGTCGGCGTCACGTCTACCCCCGCTACGATTCGAGTCGATTGGTCGAGGACGTCCGTCACCTGTACCTGCGCGAACTGGCTGTCCGCGGGCGGGCGCTACCCAGCCTTGGAGCAGCCGCCTGATGGCGCGGGCGCTGGTGACGGGTGGCGCCGGGTTCATCGGCTCGCACCTCGTCGAGCGCTTGATCGCACGCGGCGACCACGTCACCGTCCTGGACGACCTGTCGACCGGGCGGCGTGCCAACCTCCACGCGGTCGATGGTCAGTCTGGCTTGTGCATGGTCGAGGGCTCCGTGCTCGACGAGCCGCTCGTTCAGAAGCTGGTTGGCCAGGCGGAGGTCGTCTACCACCTGGCGGCGGCGGTTGGCGTCGATTGGGTGCTGCGTCATCCACTGCGCTCGCTCGAAACCAACATTCGCGGCACCGAGCACGTGCTGCGGGCGTGCGCCGAAGCCGAGAGCGGCAGTCGACGCGTGCTGATCGCCTCGACGTCTGAGGTTTACGGCAAAAACGACAAGGACGCGCTGGCCGAAGACGACGACCGCGTGCTCGGCTCCGCCCGACTTTCGCGCTGGTTCTATGCCTCGGCCAAGGGCATCGACGAGGCGTTTGCGCTGGCGTACTGGCAGGAGCGAAACCTGCCGGTGACGGTCGTGCGCCTGTTCAATACGGTCGGTCCGCGCCAGACGGGACGCTACGGCATGGTCGTCCCCCGTTTCGTGCGCTGGGCGCTGCACGGCGAGCCGCTGCGGGTCTATGGCGACGGTCAGCAGACGCGCTGCTTCACCAACGTGCACGACGTCGTCCATGCGTTGACCGCGCTGACGGACACACCCGCGTCGGCGGGCGAGATCTTCAACATCGGCCAGCCGCACGAGATCCGCATCGTCGACCTCGCGCGGCGGGTCATCGAGCTGTGCGAGAGTGCCTCCGAGGTGAAGCTGGTGCCGTACCACGCCGAAGAGGCGTACGGCGAGCGCGCCGCGGGCTACGAAGACATGCGCCGGCGCGTGCCCGATGCCTCCAAGCTGTACAACGTCACGGGCTTTCGACCGAGTATCGCTCTGGACCAGACGCTGCGCGAGGTGATCGATTACGAGCTGTCTGTTAGAAGTCAGAACTCAGAAGTCAGAAGTCAGCCCGTGTCGCCGTCACAACAGGGTGGCACCCACTCCGCGTGATCGTTACGAATATAGCGTCATCTGAGTTCTGACTTCTGGCCCATGTGCGGCATCTGCGGCATCGCCAACCTCAGCCCATCCGCCGACGCGGTCAGCCCGTCGCGTCTGCAGGCCATGGCCGACACCCTGCGTCACCGCGGTCCTGACGCCGACGGCTACTTCGTCTCCGACGACCAGCGTCTCGGCCTCGGTTTCCGCCGCCTCAGCATCGTCGACCTCGCCACGGGCGATCAGCCTATGGCCAATGAAGACGAAAGCCTGTGGCTGGTCTTTAACGGCGAGATCTACAACCACGCCGACCATCGCCCGGGCCTCGAATCGCGCGGGCACCGCTTCCGCTCCCGGTGTGACGCCGAAGTCATCCTCCACCTGTACGAGGAGTATGGCCCCGACTGCATTCAGCACTTGCGCGGCATGTTTGCCTTCGCCTTGTGGGATAGTCGCCAGCGCCAGCTGTTGCTCGCGCGCGACCGCATTGGCGTCAAGCCGCTGTACTTCGCCACCACCTCGGATGCGCTGATCTTCGGCTCCGAGATCAAGGCGCTGTTCGCCCACCCAGGCCTGCAGCCGCGCCTGAACGAGTCCGCGCTGAGCCTGTATCTCACGTTCGCGGCCACACCCGCCCCGCGGACGCTCTTCGAGGGCGTCCACAAGCTGCCCGCGGGCCACCGGCTCATCCTCAACCTTGACACCGGTGACCAGCGACTGGAGCGTTACTGGGAGCCCCTGCCCGACCCCCAGGAACGTCTCAAACGCCGCCGGCCGGAAGAGTACGTCGAGCGCCTGGAGGCGCTGGTCCGCGAATCGATCGGTCTGCGGATGATGAGTGACGTGCCGTACGGGGCGTTCCTGTCGGGTGGGGTCGATTCCAGTCTCAACGTGGCGCTGATGGCCGAGCTGGCCGACCGGCCCGTGCATACGTACTCGGTC
>JAFAWJ010000392.1 GCA_019242065.1 Chloroflexota bacterium | reverse complement strand
AGGCGCTGAGATTGATGCCCAGGCCGTGCAGGAACTGGGTGACCGACTCGTTCTGGCCGAGCAGGCGGTCGATGCCGTTGTACCCGAGCGCCAGTGAAATCGCGGAGTTGTTCTGGGTGGAGTCGATCCACGGCCGCAGGCTGGCGGGTGTGAGGTCGACGGCGACTGGCCACGCCAACGACACGCCCAGCATGACGACCGCCGCCAGCGCCAGGTGCAGCACACGCAGTCGACGTGAAATCGGCGCGCCGAGCAGGTAGACCAGACCCAACGCGGGCAGGACCAGGTAGGCCTCCATCATCTTGATTTCGAAACCGAGACCGACGATGGCGCCGGTCACGAGCAGCCAGGTGAGCGATCCGCGCTCGGTGGCCTTCAGGCCACTCCAGACGGCCAGCAGCAGCGTGAACACCAGGAGTGAATCGATCGTGTTGTTGCGGCCCACCGCGACGCTGATCGGGACCACCGCGAGCATGAGCGCCGCGAGTAATCCGGCAACGCCGCCGAAAGCGCGCTTGACCAGGTGAAAGACCAGGGCAACCGAGCCGATGGTGGCCAGCGCCTCTGGCAGCAGAATGCTGAAGCCGGAAAATCCAAGCACCTTCGCACTGATCGCCTGGACCCAGAAGCCGAGCGGCGGCTTGTCGATGGTCACGAAACCGACCGAATCCAGCGAGTTGAAGAAGAACGCGTGCAGGTTCTGCGTCATGCTCAGCACGGCCGCGGCGTAAAACGCGTTTGACGTCCCCAGCTGGTTCAGGTGCCAGAGTTCGAGCAGTCCGCTGACCATGAGCACGCTCAGCAAGCCGAGCCACTCCCATGGCCAGCTGCGACGCGCGGCCGCAACGTCGGATGGGGAACGCGCGGCGGGGCGCGTGCCGGCCGTCGCGACCGGCGGCCGGGGATAAGGAAGGGGGAAGGTGGTGGACACCAGAAGGTTCTCCTATCGGGGCGTGAGTGGAGTGGCGCGGGCACGTCCTCTGACGGCGCGGGTGCGTCGAGGGTGTGCGAGCCGTCAGACGGGGATGTGCCCGAGGCGGCCAACGCTCGCTCGTTGGCGGTCCGCGGCCAGCTCGTCGTCCAGTCGCAGGCGCAACTGAAACAGCTCCGCAAACGCGCGGGCGATCACGCGCGGATTGGCGCCCGTTGGCGCGCCCGCGGTGCGGGGAAAGTGGCTGACCGGCACCTCTTTAGTGCGGAAGCCGAGTCGGCGGGCTTTGACGAGCAGCTCGGCGCTGAAGGCGGCGCCGCGCGAGCCGACGCGCATGCTGGTCCACACCTCGCGGCGGAACAGCTTGAAGGCGCAGTCGATGTCGCGGGCGGTGTAGCCGAACAGCACGTTGACCAACGTTTTCCAGCCCAGGGCGTTGAGCTTGCGCAGCCAGGGATCCGCGCGGTGGGCGCGAAAGCCGATGACCAGGTCGGTGTCGTCGTCCATGGCGGCCAGCAGGTGAACGAGCTCGGCCACGTCGAACTGACCATCCGCGTCGAGCAGGAGGATCAGGTCCAGGCTGGCCGCGTCGAAGCCCGAGGCGAGGGCCGCGCCGTAGCCGCGATTCATGGGGTGGGTGACGACCCGCAGGTGCAGGTCCTCTTCGGTGGCCGACAGCCGCGCGAGGATCGTGCCGGTTGCGTCGTGTGAGCCGTCGTCGGTCACGACGATCTCGAAGCGATCGACCAGCTGGGCGAGGACGGCGGCGACGCGGCGGACGGTGTGCTCGATGAGCTGTTCCTCGTTATAGGCGGGCAGGACCGCGGAAATGCTGAACCCGCGTGGTCGAGCGTAGTCGAGCACCGCGGGTGTGGGTGTTGCCATGTGAGTTGCGAGCCTCCTTGTTGCTGCTGCCTGCTCTGGGAAGTGATCTAGGGCTAGTCTGCGAGGCGCAGCTTGGAAGCTCATGTGGTAACGCTGGGTTAACGCTGTGAATGTTGGCGGCGTTGAGCGTGGGGTAGCATCGGCGGACATGCCGGCTTCTGGGTCGCTCGAGCCACCGACGGCGGATCAGCGACTGATCTGGGACATCTACTTTTCGGCGCACGTCATGCCGCTGGTGGCCGAGTGCGATGAGCTGGGCGTCTTTGCGCTGGTTGCCGAGGCGCCCGTGACGGCCGCGGGCGCGGCGGAGCGGCTGGGGATCAGCCTCGAGTGGACGGAGATTCTGCTCGGAGCGCTGGCGGCGGTGCAGCTACTCCGCGTGCAGGATGGACGGTTCCAGATTACCGACGCGACGCGGTGCTATCTGCTGCCAAGCAGTCCGTATTACGCGGGGTTCACGCTGCGGCGCTTCGCGGGGCGCAACATCTATGAGCGATTGAAAGCGGCGGTGCATGGCGCCAGCGCTGCGCCCGCGACATCCGGAAGGCAGTCCCCACGAGGGTCCGAGCCGCCCGCCGCCGAGAGTGGGCCCGAGCCCGAGACATCCGCTGTCGCGAGTGGACCTGAGCCCGAGACGTCCGTGCACGACTCAGCGCTTGGGTCCAGTATTTACGTTGTCCGCGAGTGGAAAGAGTCCGAGCTCAGCGTCGACCGTGTGCAGGATGGCGTGCGCACCATGCACGGGCTGTCCTTCGCCGCGGCGGTCGGCATGGCGCGCATTGTGGACTTCAGTGGCGTCCACCGGTTGCTGGATATCGCCGGCGGCGCCGGCGGGTTTTCCATCGCGCTCGCGCAGCATTATCCGGACCTCCGCTGCACGGTGTTGGAGCTGCCGGCGGTGTGTCAGCTGACGCACGACTACATCGGCCGCTACGGAGTGGAGGGCCGCGTCGACACCCTGGCGCTGAACATGTTTTTCGAAACATGGCCGACCGGCTACGACGCGGTGTTCTTCAGCTGCGTACTGCACGACTGGGACCTGGAGCACCGCACGGAGCTGATCCAGCGTGCGCACGCGGCGCTGCCGAGCGGCGGGCGGATCTTCATTCACGAGATGCTGCTGACCGACGCGGGCGACGGGCCGCTGGCGCCGGCGCTGTACAGCCTGTCGATGCGCATCGGTACGCTGGGCAAGCAGTTCACGGCGCCCGAGCTGCGGGGCGCCCTGGAGCGCGCGGGCTTTGGCGACGTGACAGTGACCAATACATTTGGTGACTTCTCGGTGGTCTCGGGCCAGAAGCCTTGAATCGCTAAACGCTGCCGGCCTGGCCGAACATATATTCCACTGGTGGCGCCAGGCGTGACATAATCAGGCGCGTGCAGGGCACGACGGCGCGCCGCGAGCTCGAGGGAGCGCTCGTGCGGACGCAGGGGGATGCGGACGCCAGTCTCAAAGCGGCGACGGCGGTGGCGAAGTCGCTGAAGCGGTTTCGCGCGCTGGTGCACGATGGCAACTTGCGTGAGCTGAAGGCGGGGCTGGCAGCGGTTGAACAGAGCATGGCTGCGCTCCAGGAGCAGGTCGAGGCGACGGCTGACGGCTGGGAGTTCGACGAGGACGACTATTTTTCGCGCGGCGGCTACACGCAGGAACTGCTCGAAACGGCCGAGAGCCTGGGCGTGGACATGTTCGAGCAAGATGAGCGGCTGTACTGCTATCCGTCGCTCATCCAGGTCCTGCCCAACGAGCGCACGCTGCTGATCGACCGGGTCCGTGAGCGACGACTCCGGCCGGCGCTGGTGATCGAGCAACTTCGGAGGCTGCACGAACGTGGGCCGCGGTTCAGGCCGGAGGCGTTTGTCGAGGTGCTGTTCAAGGCGTATCGGGCGTTGGCGCAGCGGCACGGTGCAGCGGCGCTCCAGCGCGGTCCGGTGGAACGGTTGGCGGATGTGTACGACCTGCTCACCCTTCTGCCGGGCCGTGACTACTCGCGGCAGGAGTTCGCGCGCGACCTGTACCTGCTGGATCGCAGCGGGATCACCACGACCCGCGGAGGCTACGCGGTCAGCTTCCCGGCGAGCACCGGCACGAAGTCAGCCACGGGTGTGCTCACGGCGATCGGTGAAAACGGTCAGGAGCGCCGCTACTGGGGAATCGCCTTTTCGCGGGAGGTTTAACATCAGAGATCGTCGTCGCCCATGAGCCCTGAAGACTGGGTCACCGTCGTCAGCAAGGACTACCTGGATACATTTGTGCGCGAGGGGGGTGCCGCGCTCAAGTTCGCCGCGCCGACCACGGACGCCGGGCGATTCGAGCTGCGCGAACGTCTGTCTGTCGCCGGCGCCTCGCTCGGCTACCAGTGCGTCCACCTGGACGCAACCGGGGTGCGTTTGCATCTGATCGACCGACTCTTCCACGCCGTGGCGCGCCAGGTGGACTGGGACCGGCACGCCAGGACGTTTCTGGAGCGGCTGCTGCGCGAACGGGGCCTCCGGCTGCCGCCTGCCGACGAGCCGGTGTCGGCGGCCCGCCTTGCCGAGCTCAACGCCGCGCCGGAGGTGCTGCTCAGGACTGAGCTCCGCACTGCGCTCGCGCACGAGCTGTTCGAGGATTACGCCATGGCTCGAGAATTTCGGCTCGCGATGTTTGCGCTGTGCACGGCCCAGCTGGACCCCACCGAGAGTCCGGCCCTGGCCACATCCGTCACACACTGGCTACGCGGCGAGCTGCGGCTGATTTCGGAGGTCAAACGGGCGCTGATCTTCCAGAAAATCGCGCGTGGCAATGCCCGCCATATGCTGTTCTCGCTCGCCCACTGGCTGACGCGGACTGACCAGAGCGGATTGCTGCTGGTCCTGGACATTGCCCGCTATGCCGAGGCGGTGCGTCCGGCAGAGCGTGGCGAAGGCAATTATTACAGCACCAGCGCGACTATGGACCTGTACGAGGTCCTTCGCCAGCTCATCGACGCCACGGACGAGGTCCACTCCTGCTTCGTCGCCGTCGTGACAGCACCCGAATTCCTGCAGCTCCAGCTGCGGGATGACCGTCGTGGGATCCGCAACTATCAGGCGCTGTATTTCCGCATCTGGGACGAGGTTTACGATCGCAACCGTGAAAACCCGTTCTCGACCCTCGTACGCATCGGAGCCGCCGCGTGAGTCAGCCACTCGAAGCTCGACCGCCTGCTGAGCTCAGACCGGTGGCGGCGCCGCTCGAGATCGACCCGGTTCACGCCAGGCGGGCGATCGAGGCGCTGCGCGCCGGAGTCCCGAATCGGGATGCGGTGCGGCTGCTCAGTCCGCAACAAGCCCAGGTTGAGACCCGATTTCGCCGGCAACTGGAGACGCTGGCCGAGGATTCACAGGCCGGGCGCGCAAGTCCTGGGCTGCTGGTTGCCGGGGATTTTGGCACTGGCAAGTCTCACCTGCTGGAGTATCTCGAGCACATCGCGCTGAACGACAACTTCGTGTGCAGTCGGGTGACGATCAGCAAGGAAACTCCGCTGTACGACCTGCCACGTGTGTTCCGCGCGGCTGTGGATTCCGCGGTGGTGCCCGGCCGGCGCGGGTCGGCGGTGACCGAGATTGCCGCCAATCTGGACGTGGATTCTCAGGAGAGCGCGGCCCTGTCGCACTGGGTCAGTCGGTCGGACGTGGGGCTGAGCTCGCGCTTTGCCGCCACCTTGTTTCTGTATAACCAGGTGAAGGATCCCGAGACGCGTGACCGCATCATCTCGTTCTGGGGCGGCGAACCTCTCAACGTTGCCGAGACCCGAGCGCTGCTGCGTGAGCTTGGCGAGCGCACGACGTACCGACTGGAGAGCGTTCCGGTGCGGGATCTCGCGCTCCAGCGGCTGCTGTTTCTGGCGCGTTTGATCTCGGCGGCTGGGTACACCGGCTGGGTTGTCCTGTTCGACGAGGTCGAGCTGGTCGGGCGCTACTCGTTCAAGCAGCGCGCCCGGTCGTACGCCGAGCTGGCGCGCTGGGGCGCGAAGCTGAAGTCCGCTGGCATGCCAGGGCTGGCCGCCACCTTTGCCATCACTACGGACTTCGACGCCGCTGTTCTCCAGGAAAAGGGCGACCTGGAGCGCGTGCCGGGCAAGCTGCGCGCAACGGGTAACGAGGCGGATGCCAGGTTAGCCGCCCAGGCGGAGCAGGGCATGCGCATGCTCGTGCGCGAACCGGTGCGCCTGCGCGGTCCAGACCGAGCGATGCTCGAGCGCACTCGTGAGGAGATCCGAATCCTGCACGCGCGCGCGTTCGGGTGGAACCCGCCGGATGTTGGCGCCGGGGAACAGCTGTCCACCACGCGCATTCGCCAGTACGTGCGCCGCTGGATCAACGAGTGGGATCTCATGCGACTGTATCCCGACTACATGCCCGACACGGTGACGACCGGGGTGCGGGTGGAGTACACCGAGCAACCGGAGCTCGAATCCACAGAAGATCCCGTCGGCGACAACAACGACGACGCTAACTGAGCCGGGGACATGCCTATCCCGTTCGGCGACGTGGACGACGCTGACGGATTGGGCAGCGCCGCCTTCCTGAAACTGGAGCGGTCGCCGGACAATGCGTGCTGTCTGGGTGCACTGTTCGTGATGAGCGCGCGCGGCGAGCCGCTAGAGTTCGGCTACAACCGTGTTCGAGTCCCGCACGCCTTCCTGTGGCGGCCGGCGGACCTGCGGCGGCATACCGACCGGCGGCTCACAAGTTCGCTGCTCAGCGTGTGCAGCCAGCAGCCGCGGCTGCTCGTGTGTCTGGCGAGCGAGGTCGGCGCCGAGTTGTTTGGTCTCGACCTGAGGATCGAGTTATCGGTCGCGCGGGTTCGTGAGCCCGTGCGAAAGGTCGACCGAGAGACGGGCGAGGTGCTGGAGGATTCGGGCGACCCGTTGCACGTTGTCTGGCAGCCGGCGCCCCCCGAGGACGGATCACACGAGCGACGGCTGTTCGAGCACCTGGCTACCCATAGCCTGCTGCTGGAGCCGTTCGAGCGCGCGGCGCTTGGACTGCAAGAGGTGTACGGTCCGCAACCGTTCGAGCCGAGCGCGCAATGGAAGACACCGACGTCCAGGTAGACAGCGCACAGGTGCTGCTCGGCGATTGGACGTGGGAGCCGGCCACCAGTCGACAGGTGGGTGACGTGGAAGAAGGGCCGCTCGGGAGTATCGATCTCTCGCTGCGAGTGCTGCGTGACATGTCCCTGGGGCGTGGACCCACGGCGGGGCGGCGTTCAGGCGAAGCGGCGCGTGTGGCTGAGCGCCTGCCAGCGCCGCTCTGGAAACGACTCACGGCCGTGCTTCAGCCGCCAGCCGAGCTCTTGCTGATGTCGGTCGGACCGATCGAATGGCCAGCCGCGCTGTTCCCTTACCAGGTAGACGGTGTGCTGGCGCTGCTGGCGCGGGATGCGCTTTTGCTGGCGGACGATACGGGCCTGGGCAAGACCGTCGAAGCCATCGCGGCACTGCGGATTCTCGCTCTCCAGCGCCGCATCCAGTCCGCCCTTCTCGTGGTGCCGGCGGGTTTGCTGCGGCAGTGGCGCGCGGCACTTACGGCCTGGGCACCGGAGCTGACGGTGTCTACGGTGCACGGTGGTGCCGCAGAGCGCGCGTGGCAGTGGCAGACGCCGGCGCTGGCGTACCTGGTCAGCTACGACACGCTGCGTGAAGAGGCTACCGAACGTACCGAATGCCCGCCACTTCGGCGTCTGTGGGACGTCGTCGTGCTCGACGAAGCACAGCGGATCAAGAACCGCGAGGCACACATCAGTCGGGTGTGCAAGCGTCTGCGAAGGCGGCGTGCCTGGGCACTCAGCGGCACGCCGCTGGAGAACAACGTCGACGAGCTGGCGTCCATCCTCGAGTTCGTGACACCCTCGGCCGAGGGTCCAACACGGTTGTTTGGCGGTCCGGCGGTGATCGAACGCCAGCGCGCGGTGCAGTTGCGACGGCGCAAGGTCGACGTCCTGCCGCAGTTGCCGCCCAAGCTGACCAGCACCGTCAGTCTGCGACTCGGGCCGGAACAGCGCGCTAGCTACGAGCGCGCCGAGCGGGAGGGTATCTATGCCCTGCGGGAGCAGGGCGCCGACTTGCGGATCCAGAGTGTCCTGGAGCTGATCACCCGCCTCAAGCAGCTGTGCAATGTCGATCCGCTGAGCGGGCAATCCGCCAAGATGACCGACCTGCACGAACGGCTGGCGACCCTGGTGGCCGAGGGGCATCGCGCGCTGGTGTTTACTCAGTTCACGGACGCGACATTTGGCGCCCGGGCGATCGTGGGGCGCCTGATTCGCTTTCGGCCGTTGCTGTTGACGGGCGACATGAGCCTGGACCAGCGGGAGCAGACGATTGGCGCGTTCAAAGACGATGCGAGTCATGCGGTGCTGGTGCTGTCGCTACGTGCCGGTGGGGTGGGCCTGAACCTGCAGGATGCCTCGTACGTGTTTCACTTCGACCGCTGGTGGAATCCGTCGGTGGAGCGCCAGGCGGAGGATCGCAGCCATCGGCTGGGGCAGGTCTATCCGGTCAACGTCTACACCTACACGTGCGAGCAGACGGTGGAAGAGCGGATCGCGGCAGTCCTGGAGCGCAAACGGCGGCTGTTCGAGGCAGTCGTGGACGACGTGACGCTGAACCTCGAGGAGACGCTCACGCGCGCAGAGTTGCTCGGGTTGTTCGAGCTTGCGGGTCCTTCGCTACGCACAGGATGACACGCTGGAATCGAGCTCGGGGGCGTTCGGTGGGCTCAGGCAGCCTGGCTCGACCTGGCTGGCCGTGGCGGGTGTAGACTGCCGGGGCGGGAGCGTCACTACGGTGAACATCAAATACGGTCTGATCAGTTGTGATTCGCATGCCCAGCTGGACAAGGACGCGTTCACCAGCAGGATGTCGAAAGAGAAGTGGGGAGATGCCATTCCTCATCTCGAGGACACCACCAAGCGCGAGCACATGGCCATTGCGTATGACTACCCGGTGCAGCGCTGGTTCGTGAATGGCCAGATGGTCGGCAACAGGGGGGTGGTCAACTGTCCGACGGTGATGGACGATCCGCTACGACGGACTTTTCCACAACGCTGGGAGCAGGTGCCGCGTCAGGTCTACGATCCAGTCGAACGCTTGCACGCCCTCGACCGTGATCGACTGGATGCGGAGGTGGTGTTTCCCAACGACCCGATCCAGAGCACGACGTTCTTTCAGGGCGACGCCGATTTCGAGCTCGACTGCGTGCGCGCGTACAACGACGCGCTCGCCGAATGGGTCCAGGTCAGCGATCGCTACGTTCCGCTGGCCATCATTCCGTACCTGAGTGGCATCGAGGCCACCGTCGCCGAAGTGGAGCGGGCAGTCGGCCTGGGGCATCGCGGCATCGTGATGGTCGGCGAGCCGCATCATGCCAACAAGAGCCTGAAGCACTTCAACGACCCGTACTGGCATCCGTTGTGGGCCGCGTGCGAGTCGCTCGAAGTGCCAGTCCACTGGCACGCTGGCGCGGGGATGAGCTTGAGCGTGCCGCGCTGGAAGGGCTATACGCAGACGCAGGGCCAGGCGGCCGGCTCGTCCGGGAGTTTCGCGGTCCAGGCGCAGCTCATCACCAACCTCCTGTTCTCGGGCCTGCCTGAAATGTACCCGCGGCTGCACTGGGTGTGCGCCGAGACGGGTCTGGGCTGGGTGAACTACATCCTCGAGGCGTGCGACCACGAGTGGGAGCGGCGCCATCTGTGGACCGAGGGTCGCGCGATGCGGCCGAGCGAGCTATTCCATCGTCAGGTGCACGTCGACTTCTGGTACGAATCGGTGGGAGTCCAGCAGCGCCACAAGGTTGGCCTGGACAACATCATGTGGGAATCCGACTTTCCGCATTCGACCTCGACGTACCCCGAGTCGTGGCGCTTTGTGGACCGCGCGATGGGGGACGTGCCGGAGGCCGAGCGCAAGCAACTGCTGTACGGCAACGCCATGCGCCTCTACAAGCTGTAGGAGGAGCGTCGAGTGGACCTGAAGTACGGTCTGATCAGCGTCGACGATCATGTGCTGGAGCATCCGCGCGTCTGGGAGGAGCGGATGTCGAAGACGACGTGGGGCGACCGGATTCCGCACGTCGTTCAGTCCGACGGCGTCGAGGGGTGGGTGGTGGACGGCCGGGCGCTGCCGCTCACCGGTCGCGGATCGGTGGGCGCGCTCCTGCCTGACCGTGCCGCGGCGCCGGCGCGCTGGGCGGACGTCCCCTCGCCGGCGTACGATCCGGCTGAGCGGCTGAAGGCCATGGACGCCGACGGCGTGGACGTCAGCGTGCTGTATCCAACGGCTGCGGGCATGGCGGGCGAGACCTTCGGCCAACTGGAGGACCCGGAGCTGGAGGTGGCGTGCGTCCAGGCGTATAACGACTGGCTTATCGAAGAATGGGCCAGCGTCAGTCCCCGCTTCGTGCCCCAGTGCCTGGTGCCGCTGGCGCCCATCGAAGCTGGTGTGACCGAGATCCGGCGCGCGGTTGCCAGGGGGCACCGCGGCGTGATCTTCCCCGCCACGCCGATGCTCGCGCGCGAGCTGCCGCACGTCAACGAGGCGATCTACGATCCGATCTGGAGCGTGTGCGAAGAGCTGCAGGTGCCGGTGTGCTTTCACTCCGGGTCGAGCGCGCGGCTGGAGTTTCCGCTGTATCCGGAGCTGTCGCCGGCGCTGCAAGCGGCGCTGAGCGTGGTAAACCGGCCGTTGGCGGCAATCTCGGTGTTTTCAAACGTGTTGTATTCGCACATCCTGGTCCGCCATCCCGGGCTCAAGGTGGTCTTCGCCGAGAGCTCACTCGGGTGGGGCGCGTATGAGCTGGAGCTGGCCGACCACGAGTTCGAGCGTCAGCGGCTGCAACTCGAGGCGGGGGAAATCCGACCGTCGGAGCTGTTCCGCCGTCAGTGTTATCTGACTGGCTGCTTCGATCGTGCGGGGATTGACCTGCGCGCGTACATCGGTCTGGACAATATCCTGTGGGAGACGAATTTTCCGCAGGCCAGCTCGACCTGGCCGCGCAGCTGGGACACCATTGGGACCAGCTTCGCCGGTGTGCCCGAACACGAGCGACAGCACGTGCTGGTGGACAACGCCGATCGACTCTACGGCCTGTCGGCGCGCGTGCCTGAAGCGGTCGCGTGAGCGCCTGCGCCGACAGCGGGCAGACAGCCATCCATACGATGCTCCACCCCCGCTCGGTGGCGGTGGTGGGAGCAACGCCGCGCCTGCAGTACGGGGGACGCTTCCTGGCCGCCATGCTGCGGTCGAAAGACCGCGTGCGCGTGTATCCCGTCAATCCCAGGTACACCGAACTGAGCGGCGTCACGTGCTATCCGACGATCGACGCGCTGCCGGAGGCGCCAGACCTGGTGGGCGTCATCGTGCCGCACGACCAGGTGATGGGTGTGCTGGAGGCGTCGCACCGCAAGGGCGCCGGTTCCGCGATCGTCATTTCCGCGGGCTTCGCGGAGCGGGGCACGGCTGAAGGGAGGCAACTGCAGGAGCGCCTGTCGGCGTTTGCGACTGAGACCGGCCTGCGCGTCAGCGGACCGAATTGCCTGGGCGTGGCCAACATCAAGGACGACATCTGGCCGATGGCGTCGGGCCTGAATGCCGCGACCGCATCTGTCGCGGGGGCCATCGGGCTGGTGTGTCAGAGTGGCGCGACGGCGTTCGGTCCGCTGCAGACGCGCGCGGCTGACGCGGGTATCGGGTACAGCTACATCATCTCCACCGGCAATGAGGCGGACCTGGAGTTCGCGGATTACGTGCGCTATTTGCTTGACGATGCCGAGACGCGCGTGATCGCCGGATTCATCGAGGGTCTGCGCACCGCCGAGAAGTTCGTGGAGGTCGCCAAACTGGCCGCGGATGCCGGCAAGCCGCTGGTGTTGATCAAGATCGGTCGGTCGGAGTCCGGCGCACGTGCGGCGGGCTCGCACACCGGCGCGTTGACGGGCTCGGACGCGCGCTTCGACGCGATGTGCGCGCAGTACGGCGTCACCCGCGTGCAGGACTATGACGAGCTGCTGGAGGTCGCCCAGCTACTGGCGCAGAGCAAGAAGCCCGTTCAGCCGGGGATCGCGGTCGTCTCACATTCCGGCGGCGTGAGCTCGTTGACGGCTGACATGCTGGGCGCGGCTGGACTCGAGTTGCCGCCACTGACCGACAAGACCCGGGCGGACCTGAACGGGATCATTCAGGATTTCGGCTGGGCGGCAAATCCGGCCGACCTGACCGGCTTTCTCATGCGCGAGGATTTTCCGAAAATCGTGGAGTCGATGATCGATCAGCCGGCGGTTGGGACGCTGGTGGTTGCCAGCGCGGGGTCGGAGGCGCGGGCCGAAGAAGCCATTGACCTGCGGGAGCGCTCGAGCAAGAACCTGGTGTATATGTGGACGGGCGCGCGCGGCGATCAGAGCGCGTTGCCGCGGCTGAAGTCGGCGGCAATGCCGATCTTTTACACGCCGGCCGGCCTGGCGCGCGGCCTGCGAAGCTTGCTCCAGTACCACACCTGGCGGGAAGCGCGCCAGCGCAGCGGATTCGCGAGTGCGCCGGCGATGACGGCGGACCAACGCGCGGTGAAGGCTGGGCTCGCCGAACATGATGGGCGGGTCTTGTCCGAATATGCGAGCAAGCGCGTGCTGGAGGCGTGGGGCGTGCGCGCGACGCGCGAGGTGCGCGCCGCATCGGCTGAGCTTGCTATCGAGGCGGCCGAAGCGATCGGGTATCCGGTGGTGTTGAAGGCGGACTCGGCTGACATCCTGCACAAGAGCGAGGCGGGGGTGGTGCGCCTCGGACTGTCGGACGCGGCGCAGGTCCGTATGGCGTTTGACGACGTGATGGCGCGGGCGCGCGCCTTCGACGGCGGCGCCCATGTCGACGGCGTGCTGGTGCAGGAGATGGTCACCAACGGCGTCGAGGTGATCGTCGGCGTCGACCGTGATGCGCAGCTCGGGCCGATGCTGCTGCTCGGGATTGGCGGGGTGCTGGTGGAGGTGTACCAGGACGTGAGTCTGCGGCGGTGTCCGATTCATATGGACGAGGCACGGGAGATGATCGGCTCGCTGAAGGGCGCGCGACTGCTGCACGGGTATCGGGGGCGGTTGGCGGCGGACGTCGACGCGCTGTCGAGGACGCTGGTGGCGGTTTCGCACCTGGCGGTGCAGCTGGAGGACGAGCTTGCCGAACTGGACATTAATCCGCTCCTGGTACTTCCCGAAGGTGAAGGCGTGGTCGCTGCCGACGCGCTGATTGTGTTGAAGGGAAAGCAGCCGTGACGGGCCAGCGCGTGCGGCGGTCGTGGCTGCTCGTCCCGGCGCACCGCGCGGACCTCATGGACCGACTGGAGACGTTCGGCGCCGACGTGATCGTGCTCGACCTGGAGGACCTGGTGCACGATCAGCGCAAATACGCGGCCCGCGCCAACGTGCGAGCTGGCATCGACCGCGCCCGCCGCGGCGGCGCCGAAGTCTTTGTGCGCTGCGACCTGGAGCTGCTGTACGCGGACCTCGAAGCGTCCGTGTGGCGCGGGCTGCAGGGCATCATGCTGCCGAAAGTCACGACCATCGCCCAGGTCCAGGAAGCCGACGAGCTGCTCAGCCACTTCGAGGCCGAACGCGGGGTCATGCAAGCCGGACTGCTGCACGAGATCAACGAGTTCGACGAGCCGCGCCGTGTCGACAACTCGCTGGAGATTCACCTCGCCCTTGAAAACGCGGAAGGAAATCAGGCGGCGGTGGAGCTGATCGAGTCCAATCCGCGGATTCGCTCCGTAAGTCTGGGTCGGGCGGACCTGGTGATGGATCTGCGCGGCGAGCCGAGTGGCGAGCTGCACCTGATGCCCTTTCTGATGCAGCGCCTGATCATCATTGCCAGCATGACGGGCGTGACGCCGATTGGCGCCTGGTGGCAGGCCACCTCGCGTGGCATGCGCGATACACCTGACAACAGCCGGCGCGCGGCGCGCAAGGGGTGGTTGGCCGGCTTCAAGGGTGGCGTGTGCGCGGATCCCGAGCAGGTGGCGGCGCTGAACGCCGGCTTTTCCGCGTCGGAGGAAGAATCAGCTGACTGGTTCGATGCCTGCGCGGCGCGCGACGCGGCCCGCCGCGAGGCCATCGCCTGGGCGAGCGCCGAAGGTGAGATCGCGCGTGTCTGAGATGGAAATGCACGTGCGGATCAGCGCGGCGACGCCGGAGGCGGACCTCGACGCGGTCGTCTGGCCAGGTGTGGCGTCGGTCAGCTGCGCGCGGTGCGGGTCGGCACAGCACATCGCGCGCGCAGACGAAGTGGTGACCCGACTGGAGCGGCTGCGCGGCATCCGGCCGGGGCACATCGAGCTGCAGCCGGTCATCGAATCGACGCGCGGCGTTGTGCGGTCCATGGACATCGTGGCCAGCAGTCGACGCGTGTCAACGGTGAAGCTGGGGAGGTCCCTGGAGATGGAGATCGGCGATGACGCACTCGCCTACGCGCGTGGAGAATGCGAGCTGCACGCCCGTGCGCTGGGCCTGAGCTTCCTGGATGCGTGTGCGCCCCATGACTGAACACAACATCCACCGTTCGGGCCTGACGATGCCCATCAACAATCCGCGCTTCGTCAATGCGGCGTGGACGCGCGGCTGCGATGGCTTCACGCTCGATCTCCAGGACTCGGTGCCGCAATCCCAAAAAGCCTACGCGCGGACACTCGTCCAGGACGCGATCCGCACCGTGGCGCAGGGTGGAGGCCAGGTGCAGGTGCGCGTCAACCAGGCGTCCATTCAGGCGGACGTCGCCGCGTCGATCTGGCCTGGATTGAGTGGACTGAATATGGGCCACACGCTGACGAGTGACCAGGTGCGCGAGATGGACGCGTGCGTCACGCGTGTCGAGCGTGAACGCGGTCTTCGGCCCGGAACGATCGAAATTGACCTTTCGCCTGATTCGGTGGCCGGCACCGTCGCCTCGGAAGACCTGGTCGACGTCAGTCCGCGCGTCACCAGTTTTGGCGGTGTGGGCGGGTACGACTACGCGCTCAGCCTGGGCGTGGAGATGTTCACCGGCGTCGACGCCTTCTTCTATCCACGCGGACTGGGCAGTCTGATTGCGCGGGCGCACCACAAGAGTTTTCCGCTCAGCGCTCAGGTTCCGGATACCTCCGGCAGCGTCAGCGACGCCGAGCACGCGTATGCCCAGGCCGTGGCCACGCGCAAGCTGGGGGGTCGACGTGGCAGTGGGCTGCATCCCAACGTGGTCGGGCCGATGACGCGCGGGCTCACGCCGCCGGCCGACGAGGTACGCCAGGCGGAACGGGTGCTGGCATTCTGGAAGCAGCTCGACGCCGACGGCGAAGCTGAAGGGCTGCTCGACGGCCTGCCGGTGGACCGCTACGAGGCCGCGCGCGCCGCGGAGCTCGTGGAGTGGGCGGCGGCGTGCGCCGAGATGGACGACCGCAAGGAGCGCATGGTCGCCGCGACCCGCGCACGATTGGGCTGAGCGTGCTGCCGACGAGTCGACTCGTGCGTCGGTCGGTGCTGAGCGTCGACATGGCGGATCAGGCCGCGGTGGCGGGCGCCTGGCGTGAGGATCCTGACGCCATCGTCCTCGTGCCACCGCCGGATCTCTCGTCGATGCGAGACGGCCTTCCCGAGGCGATCCCACAGGTTCAACGTGGTGGCGCGGAGGTCTTTATCCGTATCGACAAGCGGCGTGCCTACGCTCAGTTGAAAGTCGCCGTCCAACCAGGTTTGAGTGGCATCGTGCTTCCAGATCCGGAGTGTGCCGGCGACATCGCGGAGCTGGACTCGATCTTGAGCGAGCGCGAGCGAGACGAGGGACTGCTGACCGGCTCCGTGGAAATCTTGCCGCTGCTTGGCACGCCGCGAGGCATCTGGAACGTGCGCGAGATCGTCAACGCCAGTCCGCGGATTGCGTGCACGGCGATCGACGAGGTGCAACTGTGCCATGCCCTCGGCATCGTGCCTGTCGAGGATTTCGACGCGCTGA
Source organism: Chloroflexota bacterium (assembly GCA_019242065.1). The sequence continues at coordinate 3,498 of JAFAWJ010000392.1, read as the reverse complement.
GCTTCAGTCGGGGTCGAGTGATCGTCGAGACGCTGGCGGCGGTGAAGCTGCCGCTGGGCATCGGCCACCCGCTGGCCGCTTCGCCGCGCGAGGTGGATGCCGACGACTTGCTGCGTCTGGCAGATCGGGCGCGGAACTCGGGCTTCAAAGGTGCCATGTGTCCCCTGCCGGCCTGGGTTGGCGTGTGCAACCAGGCGTTCACGCCGACTGACGAGCAGGTTGCATATTACCGGGCGATCCGCGAGGCGTTTGCCAGGGGCGTGGCGCGCGGGACGGCGGCGGTGCCGTTCCCGGGTGGGCGGATGATCGACGTGCCCGTCGACGAACGCGCCAAACTGGTCATCGACTGGTGGGAACGCTGCCAGCGCCGCGACGCGGAGAAGACAGCCGCCCGACAGCGCGCCTGATCCGGCGGGGACCGGGTACGATCCGTGAGTGAAGCGCAGCACTCATCGGATTCTCACCAGCCACGCTGGCAGCTTGCATCGACCTGACGATTTGCGCGATCTCATGGCCTCGCGGCGGGACGGCGACCCCTTCGACGCGGCGCTCGAGCAGCGCGTCAGCGACGCCGTGCGCGAGGTCGTGCGCCTGCAGGCCGAAAACGGCGTCGACGTCGTCAACGACGGCGAATACACCAAACGCAGCTGGCAGACGTATTCACGCGGGCGTCTCAGCGGACTCGAGTTCCGCCCGCTGCGCGAAGGCGAAGACCCGAACTACGGCGCCATTACCGCGCGCGAGTCGCGATTCTTCCCCGAGTTTTTCGCACAGGGCCTGGCCGGGTTTGGCCGCCGCCAGCCGAGCGTGCCCCAGTCGACGCGGGCCGAGGGCGTGTTCTGCGTTGGACCCTTGAAGTACATCGGCCAGCAGGAGTACCAGCGCGACATCAAGCTGATCAAAGCGGCCGCACAAGGGGTGCAGGTCGAAGAGCTGGTGTTGACGGCGCTGGCGCCGGGCACCGTCGAACACTGGATGCGCAACCAGTACTACCCGAAGCAGGAGGACATGCTGTTCGCCATCGCCGATGCGATGCACGAGGAGTACAAAGCGATCACCGACGCGGGCATCGTCCTGCAACTGGACGACCCGGACCTGCCAGACGGTTATCACGTCCATCCGGAGATGAGCGTTGCCGAGTACCGTCGGTTTGCCGACGTGCGCGTCGAAGCCATCAATCGCGCGCTGCAGGGAATTCCCGAAGAAATGGTGCGACTGCACATCTGCTGGGGCAGCAGCCATCATCCCCATACGCAGGACATTCCGTTGAAGGACATCGTCGACCTGGTGTTCAAGGTGCGCGCGCAGTGCTACTCGATCGAGGCGGCCAACCCCCAGCACGAGCACGAGTGGCAGATCTTCGAGGACGTCAAGCTGCCGGACGGGAAGATCCTGATGCCGGGTGTCGTGGGCCACTGCGCGCCAGAATTCGTCGAGCACCCCGAGCTCGTTGCGCAGCGCCTCGAACGGTACGCACGACTCGTCGGCCGCGAGAACGTCATCGCCGGCACGGACTGCGGCCTGCAGCGCGTGGCGCACGCGTCGATCCAGTGGGCCAAGTTTCGAGCGATGGCCGAGGGCGCCAGGATCGCCTCGCAGCGGCTGTGGGGCGGCGACTGACGGGCACACTACCATAGATCTCGAGCAAGGAGTGAAGCCCAACATGCACGTCGCCGCGGAACCGCAGATCGGCGCACAGTACCGCGACCTGGAAACCCACTTCGCGAGCTGGGAAAAGATCAAGGACTGCATCGATCAGAACATCGACGTCTTTGAAAATTACCGACAGAGCGGGCATCCGGGCGGTTCCCGATCGAAGGTGCACATGCTGGTGGCGCTCACGTTGGGCGGCTTCATGCGCTGGGACATTCGCCATCCCGAAAAACGTTTCGGCGACCGATTCATCCTGGTGGCGGGTCACACCGTGCCCGTGATTTACGCGATGCTGGCCGTCTACAACACGGCGCTGCAGGCGAAGTACGCGCGCACGAAGGACCCGCGCTACCTGGTGCCGGAGGCCGAGGAGCGCCAGCTCATCTGGCGCGACCTGCTCGGCTTTCGCCGCAACCAGGGCCTGGCAGGGCACGCCGAGATGGAAGGCAAGACGCTGTTCCTGAAGTTCAACACCGGTCCGTCTGGTCACGGTTCGCCGCCGGCCGCGGGCGAAGCGATTGCGCTCAAACGTGCCGGCGCGGACGGCGTGAAGGTCTTCGCCGTGGAGGGTGAGGGCGGCCTCACCGCCGGCGCCAGCCATGAGACCAAGAACTCGGCCTACGGACTGGGCCTCGACAACCTGCACTATCTCATCGACTGGAACGATTGGGGCATCGACGAAGTGCCCGCCAGTCGGATCGTGCACGGCGAGCCGCGCTCCTGGTTCGAGCCGTACGGCTTCAACGTGCACGGTGCCGAGGATGGCAGTGAATGGTCCAGCGTCACACGCGCCTTTCTCGACACCATGCACGCACCCAATCCGGAGCAACGCCCGAATATGACCTGGTTCCGGACGGTTAAAGGCCGTGGCTACCTTGTCACCGGTTACAAATCCCACGGCACTCCGCATCGCCTCAACTCCGAAATGTTCTGGCAGATCCGCAAAGAATTTTCCGACAAATACGGCACACACTGGGCGGGAGTCGATCAGCCGGCGCCGAGTGATCCGGCCGAATTACGTGCGCAATTCGAAGCGAACCTGAAGGCAATTGCCGACACCATCACTTCCGACGATGCGCTGGTGGACTATCTGGCGGACCGGTTGGTCGAGCTGGGCGATTCAGTGCCGGAGGAGCTTGCTTCGCTGCGCCTGGACACGGACCGGAATCCATGGCATGACAAGCGGCTCTGGGATTTCAAGAATTACCCGAGCGACCTGTACGTCAAACCTGGCAGTAACGTGCCGAATCGCGCGGCGTTGGGCAAGTGGGGCGCGTGGGTCAATTCGTTTGGCCGCCAGCACTACAATCGGCCGCTGTTTCTGGCCATGTCGGCGGACCTCGCGGAGTCGACGAACATCGCTGGCTTCGGCAACGGCGCTGGTGAGGTCGAAGGCTGGGGTCGGTATGACCGCGAGACCAATCGCGAAGGTGCGCTCCTGTCGCAGGAGATCACCGAATTTACCAACTCCGGTGTCGCCGCCGGGATTGCGTGCGTCAATCTGTCGCCGACGCCGTATACCGACTTCGACGGCTTCTACTCCGCTCACTCCACCTATGCGTCGTTCAGCTATCTGAAGTACGGCCTGATGCGACTGTTCAGCCAGATCGCCCAGGACTCGAACATCAGAGTTGGCAAGACGCTGTGGGTGGCGGGGCACTCCGGACCCGAGACGGCCGAGGACTCGCGCACGCACTTCGGGATTTACGAGACCGCGGTCATGGAGTTGTTCCCTGAGGGCCACGTCATCAACGTGATTCCGTGGGAGCACAACGAGGTGCCGGTCTTGATAGCTGCGGCGATGGCCACCGATGCGCACCTGGTGGCGCTGCACCTGACGCGGCC